>JACDAG010000063.1 GCA_013695565.1 Bradyrhizobium sp. | reverse complement strand
CCTGGGAGACATTCGATTTCCCAGGGCGCTACGGAGGCAAAAGAGCCGTTCTCCGGGGAGAGCTCGCTATAAGCCGTAAAGCCATTGCGCAGGGAATGTCGGATGTTCTCCGCTGCCCTGTATGCTCGTGTGCGCACTTTCTTGTGCACATTGCACATGAGATCGCGGGTGCAGCGCGCATCCGGCATTCCCTGCGCCCTCTGTTTGGTGAGGGCGAAACGATCCGCAAAACTTCGGGCGCATCGCGCCGCGAGAATAATCTTCGTCGTCCGGACAAGCGAGCGTAGCGAGCGCCGATCCGGGACCCATAACCACAGGGAGAAGTTTTGCGAAAGGTCTTCGCTACCGAGCTTCTATTGAGAGATCAGGCGGTATGGGTCCCGGCGTTCGCCGGGACGACGAAATACCTTTCGCCTCACACCGGCAGCGCGATCGAATATTTCACCTGGCTCAGCGCAAAGCTCGACTCGATCGAAGCGATACCATCCAGCCGGGTCAGCTTGTTTTTCAGGAACGCCTCATAGGACGACAGATCGGCGGCGACGACGCGCAGCAGGTAATCGCGATTTCCCGTCATCAGATAGCATTCCAGCACCTCGTCCCATTTCGAGATCGCCTTGGCAAAGCGGTTGAGATCTTCCTCCTTCTGCCGCGCCAGCTTGATCGAGATGAAGACGCTGACATGCAGGCCCAGGGATTTCTGGTCGACGGTCGCGATATAGCGGGTGATGACGCCGCGCTCTTCCAGCAATTTCACCCGGCGGTGGCAGGGCGACACCGAGAGGCCGACCTTGTCGGCGAGTTGCTGCATCGTCATGCGGCTGTCGGATTGCAGCAGGCTGAGGATCTTGCGATCGATGGCGTCGAGGGCATGCATTGGAATGAACTCTGGATAATGGGGCTCGGATTGGGATTTTATCCCAATTTTGTCCGGTATGTCGCGGAAATTTGAGATTTCTGAGAACCTGATGCCCGCTAAAATTTGGCCTTGACCATTGAGTCCGGAGCACCGCCATGCCCATTAAGCCCGTACGCCTGGAGTTGTTGTCCGCGTTGGCACGCAAGGTGCTCTGGCTGTCGTCGTGGACCATCCACCACGCCAATCACATCCGGCCCAATGTCGACGGCCTCAAGGTCGGCGGCCATCAGGCTTCCTCGGCGTCGCTCGCCAACATCATGTCGGCGCTGTATTTCTCGGTGCTGCGGCCGCAGGATCGCGTCGCGGTGAAGCCGCATGCGAGCCCGGTGTTCCACGCCATCCAGTATCTGTTCGGGCATCAGACCCGCGAGAAGCTGGAGAACTTTCGCGGCTTCAAGGGCGCGCAATCCTATCCGTCGCGCACCAAGGATGCCGACGACGTCGATTTTTCCACGGGGTCAGTCGGCCTCGGCGTGGCGCAAACCCTGTTCTCCTCGCTGGTGCAGGATTACGTCATTGCGCATGGCTGGATGAAGGACCGGCCCGAGGGGCGGATGATCGCGCTGGTCGGCGATGCCGAAATGGACGAGGGCAATATCTTCGAGGCGCTGCTCGAGGGCTGGAAGCACGGGCTGCGCAACACCTGGTGGGTGGTCGACTACAACCGCCAGAGCCTGGACGCCGTGGTGCGCGAAGGGCTCTGGGAAAAATTCGAATCCATGTTCCGCAATTTCGGCTGGGACGTCGTGATCGTGAAATACGGCACGCTGATGCAAGCGGCCTTCGCCGAACCGGGCGGCGAGGCGCTGCGCCGTTGGATTGATAATTGCCCGAACCAGATGTACGCCGCGCTGTGCTTCCAGGGCGGTGCTGCGTTCCGCAAGCATCTGCAGGACGACATCGGCGATCAGGGGCCGGTCACGCAACTGATCGACCGCCGCAGCGACGAGGAGTTGCTGGCGCTGATGTCCAATCTCGGCGGTCACGACATGTCGAGCATGATCGATGCGTTTGAGGCGATCGACCATGATCGCCCGGTCTGCTTCATCGCCTACACCATCAAGGGCGTCGGGCTGCCGATGCAGGGCCACAAGGACAACCATGCCGGCCTGATGACGGTCGCGCAGATGGAAAAATGGCGCGCAGCGCAGAACATCCGCCCCGGCCATGAATGGGAGAAATTCGAGGGCCTGTCGCGGCCGTCGGCCGAGCTGGGGACGTTCCTGGCGCAAGCACCCTTCAACCGGGAGGGCCGTCGCCGTCTCACCGCGCCTGTCATCGAGGTTCCCGAGCGGCTCGCCTTCAAGCCGGCGGCGCAGATGTCGACACAGCAGGGCTTTGGCCTGGTGCTGAACGAACTCGCCCGCGGCGACAGCGAACTGGCGGCGCGGATCGTCACCACGTCGCCCGACGTGACGGTGTCGACCAATCTCGGCGCCTGGGTCAACCGCCGCGGCCTGTTTGCGAAAGCGGAAAACCACGATCTGTTCCGGCAGGAAAAAATCCCCTCGACCTTCAACTGGGACTATTCGCCGAAGGGCCAGCACCTCGAACTCGGCATCGCCGAGATGAGCCTGTTCATCATGCTCTCGGCGCTGGGCCTGTCGCACCAGATCAATGGCGAGCGGCTGCTGCCGGTTGGCACATTGTACGATCCCTTCATCCAGCGCGGCCTCGATGCGATGAACTATGCCTGTTACCAGGACGCCCGCTTCATGGTGGCAGCGACGCCGTCGGGCATCACGCTGGCGCCGGAAGGTGGCGCGCACCAGTCGATCGCAACGCCGCTGATCGGGATCGCGCAGGATGGTCTGGCCTCGTTCGAGCCGGCCTTTGTCGATGAACTCTCCGTGATCATGGGCTGGGGTTTTCAGCACATGCAACGCGAAGCAGGTGAGGGCGGCTCGGTCTACATGCGGCTCTCGACACGGGCGATCGACCAGCCGCAGCGGATCATGACGCCGGACCTGCAGCGCGACATCACCGACGGCGCCTATTGGCTGCGCAAGCCGGGGCCGAACTGCGACCTCGTGATCGCCTATACCGGCGCGGTCGCGCCCGAAGCGATCGAGGCGGTCGGCTTCATCGGTGAAAGCCACCGCGATGTCGGACTGCTGGCGGTGACCTCTGCGGACCGGCTGCATTCGGGCTGGACCGCGGCGCGAAAA
>JACDAG010000060.1 GCA_013695565.1 Bradyrhizobium sp. | reverse complement strand
AGCCAGTCAGGCCCGATGGACGGTTATATCGACACGCTGTTGCGCGCGGACACCCCGGCGCCCGCCAGCGCCGGCAATGCGCAGGATCCACGCGGCGAAATGACTCGCTTGTTCACCAGCAGTTTTCGCAACGGCGGCGAGTTGAAATCGGCCGACAAGGCTTACGTCTCCAAGGTCGTGGCTGCGCGAACGGGAATGAGTCAGGCCGATGCCGACAAGCGCGTCAACGACGTCATCACTCAGGTCAAGAGCGATGCCGACGCCGCCCGCAAGGCTACCGCTCAGCTGGCGTTCTGGCTCGTGGCTTCACTCCTGATCGGAGCGTTCTGCGCGAGCCTTGCTGCGACCGAAGGCGGTGCCCTTCGCGATGGCACATGGCGCCGCTCGGCCAACCGCTAACCCTGTAACCACGAAAGGAAATCCCATGCCCATTCTGCTTTGGCTGGTCGGAATCCCGATTCCCCTGATCATCCTGATTCTGCTGCTGCGATAGCAAGACCTGAAAATGCCCCGCAACGCGCGGGGCATTTTTGCCTCCAATCTTGTTCAACTTCGATGGGCCGATGCTTGGTGCCATTGTTTTTAGTTGGGAAACTTCATGGCCAAATCATCCAAGTCCGTCGTCAACGGCAAATCCGTGTCCGCCCGATCGGCGACCATCCACGATCAGAAGCTGCGTCGTGGCGAGGGCGGCGAACTGCACCAGGTTGCGACCGGCGATGTGCCGGTGCTCACCACCGCCCAGGGCGGGCCGGTGTCGGACGATCAGAACTCGCTCAAGGTCGGGCCGCGCGGGCCAACGCTGCTTGAAGATTTTCATTTTCGCGAAAAGATCTTTCACTTCGATCACGAGCGCATTCCGGAGCGGGTGGTTCATGCCCGCGGCTACGGCGCGCATGGCTTCTTCGAGAATTACAAATCGCAGTCGAAATACACCCGCGCCGACCTGTTTCAACGCGCCGGCGAGCGCACGCCGGCCTTTGTGCGGTTCTCTACCGTTGCGGGAAGCAAAGGCTCGTTCGATCTGGCGCGCGACGTGCGCGGCTTTGCGGTCAAGCTGTACACGCAGGAAGGCAATTGGGACATCGTCGGCAACAACATCCCCGTGTTCTTCATCCAGGACGCCATCAAGTTTCCAGACCTCGTTCATGCAGTGAAGGAGGAGCCGGATCGCGCCTTCCCCCAGGCGCAATCCGCCCACGACAATTTCTGGGATTTCATCAGTCTGACCCCTGAAAGCATGCACATGATCATGTGGGTGATGTCGGATCGGGCGATCCCGCGTTCCCTGCGTTTCATGGAAGGATTCGGTGTCCATACGTTCCGTCTCGTCAACGCCAAGAACGAGTCGACGTTCGTCAAATTTCACTGGAAGCCCAAGCTCGGCCTGCAGTCGGTGTTGTGGAACGAGGCCGTGAAGATCAACGGCGCCGATCCGGATTTTCATCGCCGCGACCTCTGGACGGCCATCCAGACAGGTAACTTTCCTGAATGGGAGCTGCAATTCCAGTTGTTCGATCAGGCCTTCGCGGACCGTTTCGACTTCGACGTGCTCGATCCCACCAAAATCATCCCGGAAGAAATGCTGCCACCGATCCCGGTTGGCCGTCTAGTGCTGGACAGGATGCCGGATAATTTCTTTGCCGAGACCGAACAGGTCGCGTTCATGACCCAGAACGTTCCGCCCGGCGTCGATTTTTCGAACGATCCGCTGCTGCAGGGGCGCAACTTTTCCTATCTCGATACGCAGTTGAAGCGGCTGGGTAGTCCGAACTTCACCCATATTCCGATCAATGCTCCGAAATGCCCGTTCGCTCATTTCCAGCAGGACGGCCATATGGCGATGCGCAACCCGGTTGGCCGCGTCAACTATCAGCCGAATTCGTTCGGCGAAGGCCCGCGCGAATCTCCGCAAGCCGGCTTCCTGCCGTTTGCGGATGTGGAGCAGGGCGCCAAGCGCCGTCTGCGGGCGGAGAGCTTTGCCGACCACTACAGCCAGGCGCGGCAGTTCTTCATCAGCCAGACCCGCGGCGAGCAGCATCACATCGCAGCCGCGTTGACCTTCGAACTCAGCAAGGTGAAAACGCCCGTTATTCGCGAGCGGATGGTTTCACATCTACTCAATATCGACGAGACGCTGGCCAGCAGGGTCGGCACAGGGCTTGGGCTGAAGGCGATGCCGAAGCCGGCCGATGCGGCAATGCCGACACGGCAGGACCTCGATGCGTCCCCAAAACTCAGCATCGTCGAAAACGGGCCGCAGCGGTTCGAAGGCCGCAAGCTCGGTATTCTCGTCACCGACGGTACCGACGCCGCGTTGTTAAAGGCGTTGCAAAAGGCGCTGGCCAAGCAGGGCGCCGCGTTCGAAATCATCGCCCCGAAAGTGGGGGGAGCCAAGGCCAGCGACGGCAGCTGGATCGAAGCCGATCAGATGATCGGTGGCGGTCCCTCGGTATTGTACGACGCGGTTGCGCTGCTGCCGGCCGCTTCCGCCATGGACGATCTGCTGCAGGAATCGACCGTGCGCGATTTCGTCGCCGATGCCTTCGCACATTGCAAGTTCATCGGTCATGTGGAAGCGGCAACACCGCTGTTTGCGAAGGCCGGGATCGCCGAGGACGACCTTGACGAGGGCTTCATTTCCCTCGCTTCGGCAAAGGACGTCGCAGGCTTTGTCGGCAAGCTCGGGCAGTTGCGGGTTTGGGGCCGCGAACCCAGCGTCAAGATGAATTAGCCCTGACGATGGCGAAAGCGCCCGAGCAACACTGGACCACCCACATCGGGCAAGCGGCGGGACACCCCGCCGCCTTCCTTGGCGTCGTCGCCTATGGTGCGCTGTGGCTGGCTTTCGCCAGGGATAGTTTCGGTTGGGAGGCCGTCGGCACGCTGGCGGTTTTCATGATGACCCTGTTCATCCAGCGCAGCAACCGGCGCGATAACCTCGCCCTCCATGCCAAGCTGGATGAACTTTTGCGGGTGGATCACGACGCCAGATCAGAACTCACTCATCTCGACGAGAAAGAGCCTGAAGCGATAGAACGTCATCGGGATGCAGAAGTGCGCAAGACGGCCGACTAACGCCAGATGCGGCAATTTCCTGCAGATTTGCCTGGGCGGATGGGGTGACAACCCAAGGTCCGTTGCGCTAGACACATGCCGATTTATCGAGAAAAGGTGCCCAAGATGCGATCTTCCCGACGCACGATCATCCGGACTGCGTTTGCCGCCGCAGCGGCTGCCGCTACTTCACCCCTCATTTCCACGATTGCATCGGCCCAAGCCGCAGGAAAACCCATGACCACAGCTTCAGGTTTGCAGATCATCGACAACACCGTCGGCACCGGCGCTTCGCCGAAGTCCGGACAGACCTGCGTCATGCACTACACCGGCTGGCTTTACGAGAACGGCCAGAAGGGGAAGAAATTCGACTCTTCGGTCGATCGTAACGAGCCGTTCGATTTTCCAATCGGCCAGGGCCGCGTCATCAAGGGCTGGGACGAGGGCGTCGCCTCGATGAAGGTCGGCGGCAAGCGCACGCTGATCATTCCGCCCGCTTTGGGCTATGGCGCGCGCGGCGCCGGCGGCGTGATTCCGCCGAATGCCACGCTAATGTTCGATGTCGAATTGCTGGCGGTGAAATAAGTCACTTCAAGGCTTCGCAAGACGACAAGGGGGCGCCTCGTGAAAGTCTCCATCCTCGACGATTATTTCGACACGTTGCGGACGCTGGATTGTTATCGCAAGCTCGCCGGCCATGAGGTGACGATCTGGAACGATCACGTCCAGGATGTCGACGAACTGGCCGAAAGGTTGCGGGACACCGAGGCCCTGGTGCTGATCCGCGAGCGGACCCAAATCCGCTCGCCGCTGCTGGAGCGGTTGCCGAAGCTGAAGCTGATCAGCCAGCGCAGCGTGTTTCCGCATATCGATATAGAGGCCTGCACGAGGCTCGGCATTGTGGTCTCCTCCAGCCAGCACGCCGATACGCCGTCCTATGCGACGGCCGAATTCACCTGGGGTCTGGTGCTGGCGGCGATGCGGGCGATCCCGCAGCAGATGGCGTCGCTGAAATCGGGCCATTGGCAGGTCGGGGTCGGTCACACCCTGCGCGGCAAGACGCTCGGTATCTATGGATATGGGAGGATCGGCGCCGTGGTTGCCGGATACGGCAAGGCGTTCGGCATGAAGGTGCTGGTGTGGGCGCGGGAGCCTGCGATGGAAAAGGCGCGCGCCGACGGTTATGAGACCGCCGACAGCAAGGCCGCGTTCTTCGAGCAATGCGATGTGCTCTCGCTGCACATGCGCCTGGTCGACGCCACCCGCGGCATCGTCAAGGCGGAAGATCTCGCGCGCATGAAGCCGACCGCGCTCCTGGTCAACACCAGCCGTGCGCCGCTGATCGAGCCGATGGCGCTGGCCAATGCACTGCGCGCCGGGCGGCCCGGCATGGCGGCGGTGGACGTCTACGAGAAAGAGCCGCTGCGCGACGTCAACGATCCCCTATTGACGCTGGGAAATGTGGTTGCCACCCCGCATATCGGCTACGTCACGCGCGACGAATACGAACTCCAGTTCACGGATATTTTCGATCAGATCGTAGCTTATGCCGCGGGCACGCCGACCAATGTGGTCAATCCGGCGGTGATGGATAAGCGGCGCTAATTTTGCTCCCTCGCCCCGCTTGCGGCAGGGCTGTCCCGGGAAAAAATTCGCGAGTCGCAACAAACACTTGGGGCAAAGTAGCTTCTTGTATATATCGAGTGTCGAGACTCAAAAAGA
>JACDAG010000040.1 GCA_013695565.1 Bradyrhizobium sp. | reverse complement strand
CCTTCTGGCGAAGCCGGTGGCGTCCACCTTCGACGACCTTGTTGCCGCCCGCCCAGACGCAATCGACGGCACCTGCGTTGGCCGCAAAGATCCAGCCGTCGAGCACGGCATCCCTGCGTCGCCCGGCGAGCGACGGATGCGTGGTATCGAGGGTGACGATATCCGCGCGCGCGCCAGCCTGGATTCCTGTGGTCGGCTGCGCGAGCGCCTGGGCGCCGCCCGTCAGCGCAGCGTCGAACAGCGCGCGGCCGGTCGAGATCCCGGGGCCGCCGGACAGCACATTGCGCTCGCGATGTCTCAGCCGCTGGCCGTATTCGAGCTGACGCAGTTCGTCGGCCACGCCGACCAGCACATTGGAGTCGGTGCCGACGCCGAACCGGCCGCCGGCGTCGACGAATTCGCGCGCCGGAAAAATGCCGTCGCCGAGGCTCGCTTCGGTGATCGGGCAGAGGCCGGCGACGGCGCCGCTTCTGGCAAGTGCTGCGATCTCCGTCGCCGTGGTATGGGTCGCGTGGATCACGCACCAGCGCTGATCGATCGGCGCATGTTCGAGCAGCCATTCAACTGGTCGCCGACCTGACCAGGCGATGCATTCCTCGACTTCTTTGGTCTGTTCGGCGGCGTGGACATGAACCGGTCCGCCTGCGGCCAATGGTACGATGGCCGCCAATTCGTCCGGCGTCACCGCCCGCAGGCTGTGCGGGGCGACGCCGATATTGGCCCCGGGCAATTCGCGCACGGCGATCTCTGTGGCGGCGATCAGTTTGGCGAACTGGTCGATCGAGCAGATGAAACGGCGTTGGCCGGGATGTGGCGCGGCGCCGCCAAAGGTGCTGTGCGCATAGAAACTCGGCAGCAGCGTAAGTCCGATACCGGTGGTTCCGGCGGCTTGCACAATTCGCGTCGCCATCTCGGCGGGATTTGCGTAAGGCGTGCCGTCCTGGCCATGATGGAGATAGTGGAATTCCCCGACGCGCGTAAATCCTTGCTCGAGCATCTCGACATAGAGCAGCGTTGCTACGGCTTCGGTGTCTTCGGGCGTCATATCAAGCGCGAAGCGATACATCGTCTCGCGCCAGGTCCAGAACGTATCCGCACTGTTGCCGCGCATTTCGGCAAGCCCCGCCATGCCACGCTGAAAGGCATGGCTGTGCAGGCTCGCTATTCCCGAGACCGCCAGTTGGTGGCGTTCGTCACCGGCTTCCGGTGCCGCGCCGGCCGTAACCCTGGTGATGATCCCGCCGGTCACGACGACCTGCACGTCATCAGCCCACCCCGACGGGAGCAGCGCTGACGCGAAATGCAGAGTGGACATGTTTTCCAAACCGGCTGGACAGAACCCCGGCACGATAATATGTATAGACATATCGCCCCGTCAAGCTTCTGTCGCCGAGGGAAGGCCCCATGGCCGAGCGCTTTGATCGAATCTGGCACAATGCCCGGCTCGCCACGGTCCGGAGGGATCTGCCCGACCTCGGCGTGATCGAGCAGGGCGTGATCGCGGCGCGGGATGGCCGTATCGTTTTCGCGGGCGCGCGCTCCGACTTTCCATCCGACGCCGATACGGCTGAGCGGATCGATTGCGCGGGACGCTGGATCACGCCTGGACTGATCGATTGCCATACCCATCTGGTGTTCGGCGGCAACCGTGCACACGAGTTCGAGCTGCGGCTGCAGGGCGCCAGCTACGAAGAGATCGCGCGCGCGGGCGGCGGCATCGTCTCGACGGTCGCTGCGACCAGGGCCTCCAGCGAGACTGACCTCGTTGCCGGGGCGCTGCCAAGGCTCGATGTCCTGATCGGTGAAGGCGTTACGACCGTCGAGATCAAGTCCGGCTATGGGCTCAACACCGAAACCGAGATGCGGCAGTTGTCGGCCGCACGCGAACTCGGCCGCAACCGGCCGGTCAGCATCCGAACCAGTTTTCTTGGCGCGCATGCATTGCCGCTGGAAGCCGATGGCGACAAGGATCGATATATCGATCTTGTTTGCCGCGAGATGTTGCCGGCGGTGGCGCAGGCCGGGCTCGCCGACGCCGTCGACGCCTTCATGGAAGGCATCGCGTTCTCAGGCGAACAAACCGCGCGGGTGTTCCGTGCGGCAAAGGCGCTGGGACTGCCGGTCAAATTGCACGCCGATCAGTTATCGAATCTCGGCGGCGCGGCACTTGCGGCGGAATTCTCTGCCTTGTCCGCCGATCATCTGGAGCACACCGATGAAGCCGGCGCCGCGGCGATGGCGCAAGCGGGTACGGTCGCCGTACTGCTGCCGGGTGCGTTCTATTTCATTCGCGAGACGAACAAACCGCCGGTCGAACTGTTTCGTGCCCACGGCGTCAACATGGCACTGGCGACCGACTGCAATCCCGGCAGTTCACCACTGACGTCGCTGCTGCTGGCCATGAACATGGGCGCGACGCTGTTCCGGATGAATGTTGCCGAATGCCTCGCCGGTGTGACGCGCGAAGGCGCGCGTGCGCTGGGTATTCTCGGTGCGACCGGCACGCTCGAGGCTGGCAAAACTTGCGATCTCGCGATCTGGGATATCGAGCGGCCCGCCGAGCTCGTCTACCGGATGGGCTTCAACCCGTTGCATCAGAGGGTGCGGAGGGGGCAATGAGCGAGCGCAACGCATCCATTGTTGTTTCGCCCGGAAAGGTCAGCCTCGACGATCTGGCGCAGGTCCTTGCGGGTGCAGCCGTCGTGCTCGACCCCTCGTTCTGGCCGCGCGTCGAGGCGGCGGCGGCCATTGTTGCGCAGGCTGCAGGTGCGGACATTCCGGTTTACGGGATCAATACCGGGTTCGGAAAGCTGGCGTCGAAACGAATTCCTCCCAGCCAGACGACGTTGCTGCAGCGAAACCTCATTGTGTCGCATTGCTGCGGGGTAGGGCCTCTAACGCCAGAACCGATCGTGCGCCTGATGATGGCGCTGAAGATCGTCTCGCTGGGGCGGGGCGCGTCAGGCGTTCGCCGCGAAATCATCGAGCAACTGCAGGCCATGCTGGCGCGCGGCGTCTATCCGCTGGTGCCGCAGCAGGGATCGGTGGGCGCGTCCGGTGATCTGGCGCCGCTGGCGCATATGACCGCCGTCATGATCGGCGAAGGCCAGGCGCTGATCGACGGCAAGGTCGTGCCGGGCCTCGATGCGCTCGCCGTCGCCGGTCTCGCGCCGGTGACGCTCGGGCCGAAAGAGGGCCTCGCTTTGATCAACGGCACGCAGTTTTCGACGGCCTATGCGATTTCCGGGTTGTTGCGCGCCCATGGCCTGCTCTGCGCGACGCTGGTGACAGGCGCGTTGACGGTCGATGCGGCGATGGCTTCGACGGCGCCGTTCCGCGCCGAGATCCAGCAATTGCGCGGTCAGCCCGGGCAGATCGCTGCCGGTGCCGCCCTGACAGCACTGCTTGATGG
>JACDAG010000027.1 GCA_013695565.1 Bradyrhizobium sp. | reverse complement strand
GGGCAGCGCCGTCAAACGACGGCGCCCGCCGCGGCCGTGACGCGTATCACTTCGCCGCGGCCAAGGCCTTGGCGCGGGTTTCGCTGAGCGAGGCCGCCGGCGTCAGCGCCTCTGGACTGATCGTCAGCTCGATGATCGCAGGCAGGCGCGAGGCCACCGCTTCATCGAAGGCCTTCGCAAAATCCTCGGTGCGGTCGACCCGGGCGCCAAAGCCGCCGAAGGCGCGCGCCAGTGCTGCAAAATCAGGGTTCACCAGATCGGTGCCGGAGACCCGGCCCGGATAATGCCGCTCTTGATGCATGCGGATGGTGCCGTACATGCCGTTGTTGCAGACGATCACGATGAGCGGCAGCCGGTTTTCGACCGCGGTCATGAACTCATTGCCGGTCATCTGAAAACAGCCGTCGCCGGCGAAGGCGATCACCATCCGGTTCGGATGCATGTGCTTGGCCGCAACGGCCGCCGGCAAGCCATAGCCCATCGAACCTGACGTCGGCGCCAGTTCGGTTCGGAACTGCCGGTAGCGCCAGAAGCGATGAACCCAGACGGCGTAATTGCCGGCGCCGTTACAGATGATCGTGTCTTCCGGCAGGCGCTTGCTGAGATCGTGGACGATCCGTGACAACTGCACATCGCCGGGCGAAGTGGTCGGCTCGGCAAAGGCGAGATAATCCGCATGCGCCGCCTTGAGTTCGTCGCCGCGCGGATGGTGCTTCGGCTGCAGCTTGCTGATGGCGGCCGTGAACGCCGCACTTCCCGCAATGATGCCCAGGGTTGGCGCATAGACCCGGCCGATCTCCTCGGGATCCGGATAGATGTGGACCAGCGGCTGCTTCGGCTGCGGAATATCGAACAGATTGTAGCCCGACGTCGTGATCTCGCCGAGCCGGGCGCCGAGTGCGATGATCAGATCGCTGTCACGAATCCGTTCGGCGAATTTCGGGGATATGCCGATGCCGACATGGCCGGCATAGGCGGCATGCAGATTGTCGAAATAATCCTGGCACCGGAATGAAGCTGATATCGGCACCTCATGCGCGGTCGCGAAGGCTTCGAGGTCGCGGCGCGCCTTGTCGCTCCAGCCGCCGCCGCCCACGATCAGCAACGGCTTGCGCGCCGCCGTCAGCAACGCCTCGAACTGCCGCAGGCTTTCCTCGCCGGGGGCAACGGTTTGCGGCTTGTAAGGCGGCGCATCGGGAACGTCAGCCACATCGGCCAGCATGTCCTCGGGCAGCGCCAGCACCACCGGCCCGGGCCGGCCGGAGGTTGCGGTATAGAAGGCCCGCGAGATGAATTCCGGAATTCGCCGCGCGTCGTCGATCTGGGCGACCCATTTCGTCATCGGCCCGAACATCTGCCGGTAGTCGATCTCCTGAAACGCCTCGCGCTCCATCATGTCCCGCCCGACCTGGCCGAGCAGCAGGATCATCGGCGTCGAATCCTGGAATGCGACGTGAACGCCCGATGAAGCGTTGGTGGCGCCGGGGCCGCGCGTTGCAAACGCAATGCCGGGCCGTCCGGTCAGCTTGCCATAGGCGTCCGCCATCATGGCAGCACCACCCTCGTGCCGGGAGTTGACGAAGTGGACCCGCTGGTTCTGATACATGCCGTCGAGGGCAGCCAGGAAGCTCTCCCCGGGCACGCCGAACACGGTGTCGGCGCCGTGCAGCGCCAGTTGATCGATCAGTATGTGCCCGCCGGTTCGAACTGGTGCCTTGCTGTCCATCGCCTCGTCCTTTTGTTTCCAAAACAGGCAGCGCCATCAGCGCTGTTCTTCATTCACGCCGCACCCCTAAAAGGCGCGAGCTAGCCCTTTCCATACACCACATCCGCGCGCTTCTCGAACGCCCCGGCAAAGCGCTGGAATGCAGTATCGAACATGGTGCCCATCAACATCCCGAGCATCCGGCTCTTGAATTCGTAGGACAGGTAAAACCCGACATCGCAATCGGTTTCGGATCTGGGTTCGAAGGCCCAGCGGTTTTCGAGATTGCTGAACGGGCCCTTCAGATATTCCACCATGATTTTCAGGTTGGGGCGGTCGAGCGTGACCCGGCTGGTGAAGGATTCCCGCACCAGCTTGAACGACACCGTCATGTCGGCAACCACGATTTCGGTGCCGTCGGGATTCGGCGTGCGCTGGCGAATTTTCAGCGAATGACACAACGGCACGAATTCGGGATAGCGCTCGACGTCGGCGACCAGATCGAACATCTGCCCGGCGGTGTGGTGCACCCGCCGCTTGCTTGAAAAGCGCGGCATCAGTGAGCGCCCACCGTGAGAGCCGGAGGTGCGACATCCCTCAGATATCGATCGGCCTGCGACCTGTCGGTAAAGCAGACGAGCGATTGATCGGGGCGCATTTGCTCGAAATACGCCAGCAATTGCGGCCGCTGCTGCTCACGAAAGGTCCAGACGTAACGCAGGAATTCCGGATTGACCCGCTCCGGACACCCCTCCGCCATCTCCATTCGAACGCGGCCATAGCTCGTTGCAACCCGCATCAGGATGCCGAGCATGCAGGTCGACCGCGGCAGATCAAACCAGATGACGGTATCGCTGGCATCGCGGCGCAGTTCCACCAGGTGCGAGGAATAGTTTCCATCCATGATCCAGCGCGGCTGGCGTGCCGCATCGGCTACGCGTTCCCTGAACTCGTTCCTGTCGGATTCGACCCAACCCGGTTTCCAGAACAGCGCGTCCAGCGAGACCACGGGAATACCCGTGATGTCGGACAGCCGCCGTGCAAAGGTCGATTTACCGGATCCCGGAGATCCCATGACCAGAATTCGGTCCATGACGCAAACCCGAAATCAACGCAAGCGCGCCGCACGCGCCGCCTGCAGCTTGGCAAAATCTTCGCCGGCGTGATGCGAGGAGCGGGTCAGCGGGCTCGCCGACACCATCAGGAACCCCTTGGTGTAGGCGACCTTCTCGTAGCCCGCGAACTCGTCCGGGGTCACGTAGCGCATCACGGCGTGATGCTTGCGGGTTGGCTGCAGATATTGCCCGATGGTGAGGAAATCGACTTCTGCCGAGCGCAGATCGTCCATCACCTGCAGCACCTCGTGGCGTTCCTCGCCGAGGCCCACCATGATGCCGGACTTGGTGAAGATGGTCGGATCGATTTCCTTGACCCGCTGCAACAGCCGGATCGAGTGGAAATAGCGCGCGCCCGGCCGCACCGTGAGATAGCGCGACGGCACGGTTTCCAGATTGTGGTTGAACACGTCGGGCTTGGCCGCCGCGACGATCTCCAGCGCGCCTTCCTTGCGCAGGAAGTCGGGCGTGAGGATCTCGATCGTGGTGGTCGGGCAGCGGGCGCGGATGGCGCGGATGGTTTGCGCAAAATGCTCGGCGCCGCCATCGGCGAGATCGTCGCGGTCCACTGACGTGACGACGATATGGGCGAGCCCGAGCTTGAAAGTGGCCTCCGCCACATGTTCCGGTTCGGCGGCATCGAGCGCGCCGGGCATCCCGGTCTTGACGTTGCAGAATGCGCAGGCCCGGGTGCAGGTGTCCCCCATGATCATGAAGGTGGCGTGCTTCTTGTCCCAGCACTCGCCGATATTCGGGCAGCCGGCCTCCTCGCAAACCGTGACGAGGCCGTTCTCCTTGACGATCTTTCGGGTGTCGGCGTAGCCGCGCGTGTTCGGCGCGCGCACCCGGATCCAGTCGGGCTTCGGCGGCGACAGCGCATCCGGCCGGTTCACCTTTTCGGGGTGGCGCGGGCGAACCTGGGTGGATGAGACGGTATCGACGAGAACGACCATGTTAAGTCCGAATATTCCCTGGAAACCTTAGCTAATCCGTGTCGCGCTGCGCCGCAACCGGGATTGCGGAAGGCCGCAACCGGCATCGCCGAACCTAGCAGAAACATGCAAGGTATTGGGGAGCTTTCCCCCTGTTCCCGCTGATTCCCCTCAAAATGGTTCAAATTTCCAAACCGGCCGAAGCAAAGGCCCCTCGCCTCGGCAAGCCGCTAAAACGCGGGTTTTTTGCCCGCAGCGTGCATGAGGTTGCGCCCGATTTGATTGGCGCCACGCTGCTGGTTGACGGTGTCGGCGGCGTCATTGTCGAGGTCGAGGCGTACCACCACACCGACCCGGCCGCGCATTCGTACCGGGGGCCGACGCCGCGCAACCTGGTGATGTTCGGCCCGCCCGGCTTCTCCTACGTCTATCGCTCCTACGGCATTCACTGGTGCGTTAATTTCGTCTGCGAGAAGGAAGGCTCGGCCAGCGCCGTCTTGATCCGCGCGCTGCAGCCGACCCACGGCATCCCGGCGATGCGCCGCCGCCGCGCCCTGCATGACGAGCGCGCGCTGTGCTCGGGCCCCGGCAAACTCTGCGAAGCGCTGGGTATCACGATCAAGACCAGCGAACTGCCCCTGGATGCGCCGCCGATCGCGCTGCATGCGCGGGTGGGCAAGGTGGAGATCGTCACCGGCCTGCGGATTGGCATCACCAAGGCAGTGGATTTTCCGTGGCGGTATGGGCTGATGGGATCGCGGTTTTTGAGCAAGCCGTTTTGATGTCGTCATTGCGAGCCAACGGGTCGCAATGACGAGTGCTCACACCGCGTGGTGGCACACCGCCTCGACGCGGTTGCCGTCGGGGTCGCGCAGGAACGCGGCGTAATATGACGCGTGGTAGTCGCGCAGGCCCGGTGGCCCGTCGTCGGTGCCGCCGGCCGCAATGCCGGCATCCCAGAATGCGTCGACCTGGGTTTGCCAGCGTGCCTTGAAGCACAAGTGGCGGCCGAACGCATCTTCGGGCTTTGGACCCCTGCGGATGGTGAGATAGACGCGGTCCGGATAGGCCGCACGCGCCCGTTCGCCATAGCCGAGCCAGTCGTCGCGACGACCGACCTTGACCACGCCGAGCGCTTTCATGATGGCGTCGTAGAACCGCTCGGCGGCGGCGATGTCGGATACGGTGATGGAGACGTGGTCCAGCATCGGTCATTCCATTTCGCGCGATGAATTTAGGTTTCTATCAATAGCCGAAGGAACTCGTAACAGAAAAGTTGCGGTTGCTTTGGGCAATCGCAACAACGGCGCAGTCCTGTCACGACAGAGCCAATGTTGAATGTTTGATTCCATCGCGTGGGAGCGGGAAAGCCGAGCGTGGGAACCTGCAGCCTTGCTGCAATGACAGGCCGCATCCGAACACAAAAACAACGTCCAAAGACAACGTCCAGACAACAAACAACAATGAATTGGGAACCCTGGAATGGCGGGTGTATTTTCTGTCGAAGGTTTCGGCCTTCCCTCAAACTACAATGGCGCGTTCGTCGCCCCGGCGGCGCTGTCCGCGATGCAGGCGATCGCAGCGACCCACGCCAACGCGATTCAACTGGCGCCGCGGATCTTCACGCAAACCCAGACCTCCAACGTCGTCATCGCCGATCCCAACAAGACCGAGAGCGACGCCAATATCGCGACCGCCATCGCCAATGCGCACGCGCTCGGCCTTTCGGTGATGCTCAAGCCGATGCTGACGGGGCTCGACGGCACCAATCAGGGAAAGCTCACGCCGAGCGAGCCTGCCGCGTTCTTTGCCTCCTACAAGACCGAGATGCTCGATTTTGCCCACGTCGCGGAACAATCCGGCGCGGAATCCTTTTCGATCGGCAATGAGTTGAGCAAGCTTACCGGCCCGGAATTCCGCAGCTATTGGGTCGACCTGATCGATTCGATCCGCGCGGTCTATCACGGCACCATCACGTACGCGGCGGCCACCGATGAAGCCATCAATGTCAGTTTTTGGGACAAGGTGGATGTCATCGGAATCAACGCCTATCCGCCCTTGACGACGCAGCTGAATCCCAGCGTCGACGAGATGGTCGCCGCCTGGAAGAACATGCCGACGGACAATTACTGGGCCGCCGTCATGGATCATATGTCGCCGGTCGATTTCTTCCACTCGCTCGCCGTCAAATACGACAAGCAGGTGCTGTTCACCGAAACCGGCTACCGCAGCGTCGACGGAACCAATATCAGCCCGGGCGGCTGGTCGGGAACGACGCAGGATCTCCAGGAGCAGCATGACGCCTTCAACGCCTTCTTTCAGGTCTGGGGTTCGGAAGGCGGCAGCTGGTTTGCGGGTGCCGACATCTGGAACTGGGATGCGACCAATCTCTATTCGCCGACCGGATATTCGCCGATGGGCAAGCCGGCGCAGCAGCTGATCACCGAATGGTATGGCGGGCAGCATCAGCCGCCCGGCCTCACCATCACCGGGTCGCCATCGGCCGACCTGATCGATGTCGGCGGCGGCAACGACGTGCTGTCGGGCGGGGTCGGCAATGATGTGATCAAGGGCGGCGCCGGCAATGACACCATCATCGGCGGCCCCGACGTCATTCCGAAACTCACGGCGACGACGATCACCGTGACCGGCTACAGTTCTGTTGTCGACGGCGTCGGCGCTCAGATGAAGCTTCTGATCAACGGCCAGCAGATCGGCAACATCGTCGAATTCCACGGCGCGGCTGATGCATCGGGATACCAGACCTACACTTTCAGCTTTGCCAATCCGGCCAATGTGAGCAGCCTCGATCTCGCCTTCATCAACGATGTCGTCAACGCCCATGGCGACCGCAACCTCTATATCAAAAACATCACCGTCAACGGCGAGCATCTGCTGGTGTCGGACGCGGTCAATCCGAGTTCACCGGGAACCTGGAACCTGTACCAGAACAAGTCGATCCACTACGACATGAGCGGACATCAGGAGTTGTTCTTCGGTTCATCGACCGACAATGACAGTCTCGACGGCGGTCCGGGCAAGGACGTCATTTCCGGCGGCGCGGGAGCCGATGTGATCCACGGCGGCGATGGCGATGACAGCATTAACGGCGGTCCGGGCGTCGCAATCGCAACGGACCGACTTTATGGCGACGACGGCAACGACATCATCAAGGCCGACAAGACCGATACCGGCGCCCTGCTCGACGGCGGCACGGGTAAAGACCAGCTCTATGGTGCAGGCGCCGCGAACGTCATGAACGGCGGCGACGGCAATGACTATCTCTCCGGCGGCGGTGGAGCAGACGTCATGCATGGCGGCGCCGGAGACGATTCGCTGAAAGGCGGTACCGCGGCAACCCAAATGTTCGGCGATGCCGGCAACGACACGCTGCAGGGCGGCACCGGCAACGAGTGGCTGTCCGGCGGCAGCGGCAATGACCGCCTGATCGGCGGTGCCGGCAACGACACTTTCGTGTTCGCCGCGAATTTCGGCAAGGACACCATCGCTGACTTCCAGAACACCGGCGGCACGCAGGACGTCATCCAGTTCGACCACACGGTGTTTGCGGATTACAGCGCGGTTCAGGCCCACATGGCGCAGAGCGGCAGCAGCGTCGTCATTACCGACGAAGCCAACAATACGGTCGAGCTGCAGAACACCAGCCTGAGCCAGCTTCACGCCAGCGACTTTCTCATCGTCTGACGGACGCGGCGACGGGTCTAGGCGGCGTTCTTCAGCCGCTCCAGCGCTTCCATATTCTTGGCTTTCCGCGCGACCGCCGCCTCGCGCTTTTCCTTTTCTTCCTCGACGATTTCTTCCGGCGCGTTGGCGACGAATTTCTCGTTGGAAAGCTTGGCATCGACGCGCTTGATGTCGGCTTCCGCTTTGGCGATTTCCTTCTCCAGCCGGGCTTTCTCGGCCGCAAGATCGATCACGCCCTTGAGCGGCAGCGCCACGACTTCGCCGCGCACCAGCAATTGCACCGCGCCTTCCGGCGGGCGATCCGCGAAGGATATCTCACCGAGCCGGGCCATGCGCTTGACGACGTCGCTCCAGCGCTGCGCGCGATCTTTGGTCTCGGCCGATGCGCCCGACAGCACCAGTGGCGTCAACGTGGCCGGCGCGATGTTCATTTCCGCGCGCACCGAGCGGATCGCGGTGACGAGATCGACCACCCAGCCGATTTCGGATTCGGCTGCGGGATCGCTGAAGTCGCTGGCATCGAGCGCGGCCATGATCGGCGGGATCAGCGCATCGTTCGGGCCTGCCATCGCCATCGATGCGAGTTGATCCGCCGTCGTTGCACCCGCTTTGCGCGGCCACTCGGCCAGCACCAGAAGGCCGTCACGCGCCGCCGTCACCGCCCAGAGCTCTTCGGTGATGAAGGGCATGAACGGATGCAGCAGCTTGAGAATTTCATCGCGCGCCCAGGCGACCATGGCGCGAGTCTCGGTCTTCGCCGCGCCCTCCTCGCCCAGCAACAACGGCTTTGCGAGTTCGATGTACCAGTCGCAATAGACGTTCCAGACGAAACGATAGATCGCGTTCGCCGCATCGTTGAAGCGATAGGCCTCGATCGCCTCGGTGACCTCGCGCGTGGCGTGCGACGTCTCGTGCGCGATCCAGCGGTTCAGAGTTTCTTTGGCGCTCGCGGGATCGAAGCCCGCCGGCATCACGCAGCCATTCATTTCGGCAAAACGGCAGGAATTCCACAGTTTGGTTGCGAAATTTCGATTGGTTTCAACGAGTTGTGGCGACAACTTAATGTCGTGGCCGTGCGCGGCCCCGCGCGCCAGCGCAAAGCGCAGCGCGTCGGCGCCGAAATCATCGATGACGCCGAGCGGATCGATGACGTTGCCTTTCGACTTCGACATCTTCGCGCCCTTCTCGTCGCGAACCAGGCGATGGATGTAGACGGTCGAGAACGGCGCTTCCTTCCTGAAGTGAAGGCCCATCATCATCATCCGGGCGACCCAGAAGAAGATGATGTCCCAGCCCGTCACCAGAACATTGGTCGGGTAATAACGCGCAACCTCCGGCGTCTCATCGGGCCAGCCCAGCGTCGAGAACGGCCACAGCGCCGACGAGAACCAGGTGTCGAGCACGTCCTCATCGCGCTTGATGAAGCCTTCGCGCCTGGCGGGATATTCCGCCATCTCACGCCCCTGCTCTTCCGAAATGACTTCCTGCTCGACGTAATAGCCGAGCGCATTGCCGACGGCTTCTTCTTCGGTCTCGGCGACGAACACCTTGCCATCCGGGCCATACCAGGCCGGGATCTGGTGGCCCCACCACAGTTGACGGGAAATGCACCAGGGCTGGATGTTCTCCATCCACTCGAAATAGGTTTTTTCCCAGTTCTTCGGCACGAACTCGGTCGCGCCTGAGCGCACCGCCGCGATCGCGGGCTGCGCCATCGTCCTAGCGTCGACGTACCATTGGTCGGTGAGATACGGCTCGATCACCACGCCGGAACGGTCGCCGTGCGGTACCATGTGGACGTTCGGCTCGATCTTCTCGAGGAAGCCGAATTCCTCCAGGCGCGCGACGATGCGCTTGCGCGCGGCGAAGCGGTCGACGCTGTGAAATTCTTCCGCGAATTGGGACGCGCCCTCCGGCAAGCCGCGCAGATAATCCTCGTTGTCGACGAGGGCCATACATCCCTCCTGATCGAGCACGCTGATCTGCGGCAGGCCATGGCGCTTGCCGACATCGAAGTCATTGAAGTCATGCGCCGGCGTGATCTTGACCGCGCCCGATCCCTTCTCGGGGTCGGCATAGTCGTCGCCGACGATCGGAATCCGGCGGCCGACCAGCGGCAGGATGACGTGCTGGCCGATCAGATGCCCCATCTTTTCATTGTCCGGATGCACGGCAACCGCCGTGTCACCCAGCATCGTCTCGGGCCGCGTGGTCGCGACCACGATGAAGGTCGATGCGTCATCGGGGTTGAAGGTCTTGTCTTGAAGCGGATAGCGCAGGTACCACAGGCTGCCCTTGACCTCGATCTGCTGCACTTCGAGATCGGAGATCGCGGTGAGCAGTTTCGGGTCCCAGTTCACCAGCCGCTTGTCTTTGTAGATCAGGCCGTCGCGGTGCAGTTCGACGAACACTTTCGCGACCGCGCGCGACAGCCCCTCGTCCATCGTAAAACGCTCGCGCGTCCAGTCGCAGGACGCGCCGAGACGCTTCAACTGGTTGACGATGACGCCGCCACTCTCGGCCTTCCACTGCCAGACCCG
>JACDAG010000012.1 GCA_013695565.1 Bradyrhizobium sp. | reverse complement strand
CCATCAAGGATGCCGGCACCGACGAACCGCTCAAGGTGGCGGCGAAGATGCGCGAAAAACCGATCGAGGATTTCTTCTCCCGCAACGGCAAGCTGCGCGAGGACAATCTGATGGTCCACGATCTGATGCTGGTGCAGGTCAAGAAACCGGAAGAGTCAAAATATCCGTGGGACTATTACACCATCCTGGCCAAGATTTCCGGCGACGAGGCGTTCGGCCCGCCCGATCCGGCGTGTTCGCTGGTGAAGAAGTGAAGTAGGCGAATGGCGGGTGGTGAGTAGCGAATGGTAGAGGAATCTCTTCCACTCGCTATTCGCCACTCCCTATTCGCCTCTTTTATTTGACCACGCCGATCTCGCGAAAATATTTCAGCACGCCCGGATGGATCAGCCCCGGATTCGGCGCGGCGGCGGCCGTGTTTGCCGCTGATGTCTCGCAGGCCTGCGGCAGTTTCTTGCACAACGCAGCCTCGGCACCGTGCAGCGTCTTCGCCAGCCGATAGGCCACATCGTCCGGCAGGCTTTCGCGCGCGAGGACAAAACTCCATGAACCGACGGAAGAGATCGCCGCGGGCTGGTTCGGATAGCTGTTGGCGGGCACCGTCAGCGGCTTGAGGAAAGTGTGCTTGGCGCGAACTTTCGCGATCTCGCTGGCGTCGGGCGCGATGAAACGGGCACCGCCGGGGCTTTCGGCCATGCTCTTGAATCCGGGCCAGCCAATGCCCGCGCCCCACAGCGCCGCAGCGCGGCCGTCCAGCACCATGGCCGGACCGTCGCCGGCGCGATCGAGATAGATCGACTTGAAATCCTCGTCCTGCTTCAGCCCGATGCCGTCGAGCATGTAGCGCGACAGGATCGGCAGGCCCGAGCCCTTGGCGCCGAACGCCACCGGCTGGCCGACGAGGTCGCGAATGGTCTTGTAGGGGCTGTCGGCGCGCACCACGAACATGCCGGGGCTGGAATACATCGCGGTCAGGATCTTCAGTTTGGTCGCCGCCCGCCCGATGCCCATGAAGGCTTCGTAGGAAGGCTCGCCTGCGACCAGCGCGAGATCGAGCCCGTCTGTTTCCAGCAGCGGGATGTTTTCGAAGCTGCCCTTGGTGTTGCGCGGCTCGATCGACAATGTCGGATCGGCAGCGTTCATGATCTCCGCGAACGCGTTGCCGTAGACCGGGAAGCCACCGCCCGGTGTCGCGGTTCCCAGGCTTATTGTTGTTTTTGAAATGGCCTTGCCTCCATCTTGCGCCGCAGCGTCGCCCATCAGAAACAGAACGCTGGCGCAGACAATATGAGCGAGTTTCATGTTCAGCCTCAAGCGTCGTTTCGTGGAAGCAGATGTGCTCCGGGAAGAATGGCCAATCAACGCGCAGCGGAGGTTGTAGGCAAGTGGGCGCTTTTATGAAAGCATGGCCGCAACGGTAACAAGAAAATGACGGGAAGCATAATGATCCGATTTTCGCGAAAAGTCCTTTTTGTGCTGGTTTGCCTTTTCTGCCTTTCGGCCAATACCTCGCCCTCCACCGCCGCCGATTATCCCAACCGTCCGGTGCGCTGGCTGATCGGCTTCGCCGCGGGTGGCCCGGTCGACATCGTCGCGCGGATCATGAGCCAGTGGCTGTCGGATCGTTTCGGCCAGCAATTCGTGGTCGAGAACCGCACCGGCTCCGGCGGCAACATCGCGGCCGCCGCGGCCATCACCTCGCCGCCGGACGGCTACACGCTGCTGTTCGTCGCGCCCAACAACGCCATCTCGACCTCGCTGTACAAGAAACTGCCGTTCGATTTCGTGCGGGACACCGCGCCGGTCGCCAGCATCATGCAGCTCACCAACATGCTTGTGGTGTCGAACGCGATGCCGGCCAAAACCGTCCAGGAGTTCATCGACTACTGCAAGGCCAACCCCGGCAAGATCTCCTACGCCTCGTCGGGCAACGGCACCTCGGTGCATATGTCGGCCGAGCTGTTCAAGGCGATGACCAAATGCGACATGCAGCACGTACCCTATCGCGGCTCGGCGCTGGCGTTTCCCGACATCATTTCCGACAAGGTGCAGTTGATCTTCGACAATTTGCCGTCGGCGCTCGAACAGGCCCGCGGCGGCACCGTTCGCGCGCTCGGCGTCACCTCGCCGAAGCGCTGGCCGACGGTGCCCGATGTGCCCGCGATCGCCGAAACGGTGCCGGGATTCGAGTCCGTCGGCTTCTACGGCATCTCGGTGCCGAAGGGTACGCCGCCGGAAGTGATCGAAATTCTCAACAAGGCGATCGGCGAAGCGCTGAAGGACCCCAAGCTGGTGGCGCGGCTGGCCGAGATCGGCGGAATTCCGAAGCCGATGACGCCGGCCGAATTCGGCAAGCTCGTCGCCGAGGAGACCGATAAATGGCGCAAAGTGGTGGAATTCGCCGGCGTTTCGGTGGATTAACCCCGCCATTGCGGGATCGTCATCACCCCTGTAAACGATGCCCGCACCGTTGCCGGCCGCCTCAAAAACGGCCGCTCGCGGCGGGGCCTGTAGCTCAATGGTTAGAGCCGGCCGCTCATAACGGTCTGGTTGCAGGTTCGAGTCCTGCCGGGCCCACCAATAAAATCAGCTACTTATCAGGAGTTGTTTCGCCGTAGCGGGATCACCGCACCAGAACCCGCACCAGATATGTGCGCTTTTCGTTCGCCGGTCGACTCACGCATGGTGATTTTCTCGACGGCATCCGACAAATAATCAGGGTGATGATGGCCATAGGTGTTGAGCAGAACCTCAAGCGACATCCCGAGATAACCGGCGGCCTGCCATGGATCCGCGCCCCTCTGCATCAGCCAGGTCGCCGCGGTGTGTCGCAACGTATGAGGCGATATCCCGGGACCAAGCCCTGCGAGCTTAACAGCACTCTTGAATGCCGTTTTGACTGAGGTCACCGGCCTGCCGTTGAACTCGACAAAGTGCTTCGCCTCTGGATCAATCCGGTGCCAGCGCCGCAGGTGCGCAAGCAAGCGTAGGGGGATCGGGACTGTTGGTTGCCGCTTGTTTGTTTTCGCGCTGCCCTGCTTCCGACGGTAGTACCTTCCCCGCTCCAGGTCGACGTAAGAGCGACCGACCGCCGGAATGGGAGATGCGGCAGCAATCGCTCCGGCCCGCGAACCGCTATAGATGCCCAACAAAATAAACCGGGCAAGATGTCGAAGCGGACGCTTGCCGGTCGGCATCCTGATGCCTTTCAGTGACCCACGCGACATTTTTTGCATTTCGCGATAGCGCCAGCAAATCCAGATCAGCTTAGCCGCATCGTTACGCGTCAACCACTTGTCGCGTGGTTCGCCCTTCTCGGGTAGTGAAATCTTGACGATCTCCCGATGATATCCTTCCGCCGCATGATGACCGATAGCAGCACGGAGGTCTTCTAAATCTCTGCGAGAGCCGCCCCTTTTTCCGCGTTTCTTGGTGTACGAGCGACATGCTTCGCCGTTGACTTCGCCCAGCATTTTTGCGCCCCACCACTCGTTCAATCGCTCAATCCGTTTCTTGAACTTGCGGATCGCGGGGATCGTATCATCGCTTTCGCTATCGACATTGGAACGGTTGCGCAGTTTATCCAGCTGGACATCCAAATAGATTGAGAGAACGTCCGCGATCGGGATATCGTCGATGTGACGCACCCGCCGCTTTGGAGTGTATTTGGACGCGATGTAGTCCTTCAGCTTTCGCTCCGCGGTCGCAATCTCATCTGCAGCGCAGCCTGTGCTGATGTCCCGACCGTTGTCTCTAATGATCCACGTTGCTCGGTGGGTGATTCTTCGGCTCTTGTTTCGGCGGGCGGCCTTGAGCTGAAGCCTGGCCCCCTTGCTTCGTCGCGGCATAGCTCTCGCATCCGTTCAATGTGAGCCAGCGTCGTAAATTCCTTGCCGGCAATTTTCTCAATAATTAGTCGGTTACGATCGCGCTCGCGTCGCAAACCCGCGACCGTCATTCCCCCCATAGGAAATGCCATCTTCACGGCATCAGCAAGGCGCAGCGGGCTATTCGGTGTAATTTCAGTTTGCGCTCGATCTGTCATCGACGCTTTTCGGAACTGCTGAGGAGAAGCTCACTCGCGGGCTATCCCGATCATGGCAATGGCTCTACTCGAAATAAAGCGAGTACCTGCCTTTATCGTACGATTGAGCGGGTCCTCGTGTAATCGGGTAGGTGTGGCATAGCGGCACGGGAATCGGCGGCAACGCCGTCAGGCATTACCCCTGCAGCACGCGGCTTGGCGATGCGTAGAAGCTGCGAAGACGATCTGAGAATCATCAGTCGATGGCGGTTAACCGCGTACTGCCCGAACCTGTATTCCCCACCAACGTACGAGGAGTGTGGGGAAAGGTGGTAGCGAGAGAGGGACTCGAACCCCCGACCCCAGGATTATGATTCCCGTGCTCTAACCAGCTGAGCTACCTCGCCACGGTTCACTGTCACGGCTTTTATGCCGCAGTCGCGAACGCGCGGCATATAAGGAGTCGGTCGCCGACCTGTCAAGCAAACCGGCCCCGCGCGAATAGTGCCTGCCAACGGCGCTATTTAGGCCGGATCGAGGGATCGCCGCCGGGGCTGCCGGGCGGTGGAATCACCGGCGTTTTGCCGCCTTCCGGCGCCGGCGCGTGCATTTCCGGATCAATGCCGGCGGGCGGGCATAGCACGCCATCCGAGCGCGCCAGTTTATCGCCGAGCGGCTCTGCGCGCTGGCCGGTGGTGGCGCCTTCCGGCGCCGCGGTGCCGGAATGCGGCAGTGGTTGCATCGGCGCGCAATTGGCGATGCGCGAGGCCGATGGCGGCGCGGTCGGGGGCGTGACGGGACCCGGCGGGGCTTGCGCCTCCGCAACGCCGGCGGTCGCCATCAGAATACAGGACAGAAATAGCGCGCGTTTGATTGCCATGCAGGGAAAACGGTCCGCAACCCCGGAGGTTCCCCGGCCAAACCGGAATTCAGCGCCGCAGGCTCACGACTTGCGGAAGCGGATCAGGGAAAAATGCCCCATCGGCGGCATTGGCCGCCGTTCGGTCAGGCTGACGCCGCCATGCCTGGCGGCCCAATTGGTCAAACGCTCCCACGGGAATTCCGGCCGCCAGCCGAGCCGCCGCGCCAGCGGCGCAAAGGCGAGCTCGAAGATGCGGCGCGGGCCGCTTTCGGCGCCGATGTGATTGACCAGAATGAGTTCGCCGCCCGGTTTCAGCACGCGGATGAAATCATCCAGCGTGCGCTCCGGATCCGGCACCGCGGTGATGACATATTGCGCCACCACCGCATCGAAGAAGGAATCCTTGAACGCCAGATTCTTGGCGTCCATCACCGCGAGCGTTTCGACATTGGAAAGACCGAGCGCGCGAACGCGCTTGAGTGCCCGCCGCAGCATCGGTTCGGAAATATCGACGCCGCATAATTTGGTGCTGCGCGAATAATCCGACAGCGACAGCCCAGTCCCGACGCCGACGTCGAGAATGCGCCCGCCGATCTTGTCGGCTTCCGCGATCGTCGATTGACGGCCGTGATCGAACACCTTGCCGAAGACGAGATCGTAGACCGGCGCCCAGCGCCCATAAGCCTTTTCGACCCCCTCGCGGTCGATGTCCCCAGCCATTCCCCAACACCCCAGACTTTTCTAGCCGCGCATCACCTCGGCGAGCGGTGGTGCCGTTATATCCTGCACCCCTGCCCTCGCAACCTTCCGCGCGGTCGCACTCCTGATGAATCCGCCGCCGAGCACGCGCGCCTGTCCCGACGGCGCATCATAGAACACGCAGGCCTGGCCCGGCGAAACGCCCTCTTCGCCGGCAACGAGTTCGACTTCATAGCCGCCATCGACCGCGCGCAGCCACGCCGGCTGCGGCGGGCGCGTCGAGCGCACGCGCACGAACATCTCGATGCCCGCGCCGATGACGCGATCGAGCGCACCGTCGCCGATCCAGTTGACGTCGCGCAGCTGGATGCGATCCATCCGCAACGCCTCGCGTGGACCCACCACGACGCGGCGGCTGGCGGCATCGAGCTTGACGACATACAGCGGCGCGGCCGAGGCGATGCCCAGTCCCTTGCGCTGGCCGACCGTGAAATGAACGATGCCCTGGTGCCGGCCGATGATTTGACCGTCGAGATCGACGATGTCGCCGGGCTCGATCGCGCCCGGCTTCAGGCGGCCGATGATGTCGGTGTAGCGCCCGGACGGCACGAAGCAGATGTCCTGGCTGTCCTGCTTGTCGGCGACCTCGAGGCCAAAACGCCGCGCCAGTTCGCGCGTCTGCGGCTTGGTCATGTCGCCGAGCGGAAAGCGCAGATAGTCGAGTTGCTCGCGCGTGGTCGCGAACAGGAAATAGCTCTGGTCGCGATCGGCATCGGCGGCGCACACCAGCGCCCGCGATCCGTCGGCGACGCGGCGCGAAGCAACATAATGTCCGGTCGCCAGCGCGCTGGCGCCAAGCTCGCGCGCGGTCGACAGCAGGTCGCGAAACTTGACGGAGCGGTTGCACTCGATGCACGGCACCGGCGTTTCGCCGAGCGCGTAGCTGTCGGCGAAATTATCGATCACCGACTCGCGGAACCGGCTTTCATAGTCGAGCACGTAATGCGGAATGCCGATCCGTTCGGCGACGTTACGGGCATCGTGGATGTCGCGGCCGGCGCAGCAGGCACCCTTGCGATGGGTGGCTGCGCCATGGTCGTAGAGCTGCAGCGTGATCCCGACCACGTCGTATCCCTCGGACTTCAGCAAGGCAGCCGTCACCGAGGAGTCGACGCCGCCAGACATGGCGACCACGATCCGTGTGTCCTGGGGGCGGCCTTCGAGATCCAGACTGTTGGGCATGGCAGGTCAATCGACTTAAATCGCAAGCGCACAGGCGCCGCACGGCCAGGGTTCAAAAAAGCCTTTTATCTATAAGACTTTAGGGCGCTTTCCGGCCTTCACAGGCCGGATCGGAAGCCGCTCTTTAATATAGGCCGTATTCCCGGGAGGCAATCAGCCGGACCGGTTTTGGCCCGGAATGGACGGCAAATCTTGCCGCCGGGCAGAAAAGGGGGCCACCACAAGGCCTCCTCGGCCGACCGGTGGCTGCCTCAATCTGTTGATATAAAACAGCATTCCTGGATATCCCGGCGTGGCCCGGTCCTTGCTGAATGGTAGCCAAGGTTTCATCGCGAGGGTCGGCTGTGGTTAGTGTTACGTCAGAAGCATTGGCAAACGTGTCTTTTCAGGGCGCGCCGGCGCGGTCGGGGCGGTCGGAGTCCGACCGTTCGGCCGGTAACGACCGTTTCGCGGCCCTGGTCGACAGCAATTCGGCCGCCACCAATAGCGACAACCGCGCACAAGACAGTTCCAACGCACCGCGCCGCTCCGATGAGCAGCAGGCCCCGTCGGACAACCGGGCGCGCGACAACGCCGCAACATCGGACAAGGCCGCAACCGACAAGGCGGCGCGCAGCGACACGCGCAACGATTCCAATGACCGCGAGGTCGCCGTCAACGCGCGTGACACCGCCGATGCGGACCCCAAGACCGCTGCGAGCGTTAGCACCAAATCGAAACCGGCTTCCTCGAAATCCGACGCGTCGAAATCCGATGAGTCGACATCGGATGAAACGAAGGAATCGAAGCCCGCTTCCCGCGACGGCGCTGCCGCGGCCGACCAGACCGAAGCGAAAGCCGACGCAACGGCCGAAATCACGGCCAACGCCATTGCGTCAGCCATTCCGGTTGCCACAGCGACGACAGAAATCGCTGCCGTAACCCCGGCTTCCGACAAGGCGACAGCGCCGCTCGCGATCGCCGCGGCCGCCATCGCCGCCACCGCCTCCCTTACCGGCGTGGTGACCGGTCCGGCAGGCGCTGACGCAAGTGCAACGCCGGCCGTGACCACCGCCGCCGCCAAGACGGAAACCAGCAAGATCGATGCCCACGCCAGCGTGGCGGTCGCCACTCAGGCAACCGATACATCAGTGACATCAGGCATCGCGCTGGCCGCTGCGGCCCCGGCGACAACACCCGGCGCTCCGAAAGCCGCAACGCAGGCCAAAGCGCCGGCCGTCGCGAAAGAAAGCGCCGCAATTTCCGGCGAGCCAGTCAGCACCCCCAGCACGACCGCTACCGCGGCGCCTACACCCGGCACCATCGTTCCATCAGTCACGCCACAGCCGGAAGTCGCTGGCCAACCGAAAGCCGAGAGCGGCATCGTCGACGCCGCCAAGGCAGAAATCGCGGGCAAGTCCGCGCCGGCATCAGCCAACCCGCATGCGGCCCAGGCCGATGCAAGCCAGACGCTGGTCAACGCGTCCAACAACAGCCTGCCGGCCGCAGGCGCGCTTCCGACGCAGCAGCCTGCCGCCACCACCACACCGGTTGCGGCACCGCAGTTGAACGTCACCGCCGCGACATCAGCGGCCGTTCCCCTGAGCGGGCTTGCGATGGAGATCGCCGCGTCGGCCAAGAGCGGCAAGAGCCGTTTCGAAATCCGGCTCGACCCGGCCGAACTCGGCCGCATCGACGTCCGCATCGATATCGACCGCCATGGCCAGGTCACGTCGCATTTGACGGTCGAACGGCCGGAGACGCTGTCGATGCTGCGCCAGGACGCCAGCCAGCTGCAGCGCGCGCTCGACAATGCCGGCCTGTCGACCGGCAACGCCGGCTTGCAATTCAGCCTGCGCGATCAATCCTCGCAGGGCCAGAACGACGGCAACCAGCCCAATCCCAATGCCCATCGCCTGATCGTCAGTGAAGACGACACCGTCCCGGCGACGGTTGCCGGCCGCAGCTATGGCCGCATGCTCGGTTCGAGCGGCGGCGTGGACATCAGGATCTAACGGAGAGCGCCATGTCAGTCGAAGCAACCATGCCGACAACGGTCGTCTCGGCGCCCGGAACAGGCAGCTCGAGTTCCAGCAGCACCACGGGCGCGACCACGTCGACGGGACTCGCCGATAATTTCCAGACCTTCCTGACCCTGCTGACGACGCAGCTGCAGAACCAGAACCCGCTCGATCCGCTCGACACCAACCAGTTCACCCAGCAGCTGGTGCAGTTCGCCGGCGTCGAGCAGCAGCTCAAATCCAACGAGCAGCTGAAGTCGCTGATCGAAATCGAAAAGAGCGCCCAGGCGACGCAGGCGCTGGTTTATGTCGGCAACACTGTTGCCGTCGACGGCAGCAAGGCGCAATTCGACAAGTCGGCGACCTGGAATTTTCAGTCGGAAAAAGACACTTCGGCAACGATCACGATCACCAACTCGACGGGACAGACGGCCTATACCGGCAGCTACACGCTGAAGCAGGGCGGCTCCAGTTTCGTCTGGGACGGCAAGGGCAATGACGGCGTCCAGTGGCCGGCCGGCACCTACACGCTGACCGCCACCGGCAAGGACACTTCAGGCAACAGCGTGGCGATCTCCACCGAAGTCCAGGGCGTCGTGGATTCGGTCGATCTCACCGCCTCCCCGCCGCTGCTTTCGATCGGCGGGCAAAGCTACACGACCGACAAGATCAAGCGCGTGGTGCGGCCCTCGACCAGTTCGACGACCTCGACCTAGCGGCCTCCCGCGGCGTAGCGTCGCCACCCCACAAC
>JACDAG010000986.1 GCA_013695565.1 Bradyrhizobium sp. | reverse complement strand
GGGCAGCGGAGAACATCCGACATTCCCTGCGCAATGGCTTTACGGCTTATAACGTGCTCTCCCCGGAGAACAGCTCTTTTGCCTCCGTTGCGCCCTGGGAAGTCGAATGCCTCCCAGGTGCATAGACGCCAGCAACGCGACGTCAGGACCACACGACTTCGCCGTACGCTTCAGCTGCATCGTCATTGCAACATCCGCGTCCACCGCATCCCACCGCGCGTTTCGTGACGTGCGCAACGCCCCTCTGGTCGGGCGGGACGGCAGATTCATGCCACGGATTTCCATTCGGATAAAGCGAAATCTTTTTTGAATCCGGGGCTTGACACAAATTCTGACAATCGGAAGTGATTTGCCGTTGGGCAAATTTGTCGCACCGTCATTGCGAGGAGCGAAAGCGACGAAGCGATCCATATTCACTTTGCCGCTTCTGGATTGCTTCGCTTCGCTCGCAATGACGGTCACAGCCATCCAGCTTTGTCGCACGGCGCCGACAGGAACCAAAACCCATACCAACCGTTGAAGTTCCGAAACCAAATCCTCACCGGAGATTGCAATGGCCCCCCGCGCCTATTGGAAAGGCTCGCTGAAGCTTTCCCTCGTATCATGCCCGGTCGCACTGTACCGGGCCTCGACCTCGGCCGAAAAAACCCGATTCCACATGATCAACACGGAGACCGGCAACCGGCTGAAGCAGCAGATGGTCGACAGCGAAACCGGCGATGTCGTCGAGAGCGACCAGAAGGGCCGTGGCTATGAGCTGAAGAAGGGTGAGTATGTCGAGATCGAGAAGGAGGAGCTGGAGGCGGTCCAGATCGAGAGCAACCACACCATCGATATCGACAGCTTCGTGCCCCGCGACGAGATCGACAAGCGCTACCTCAACAATCCCTATTACGTCGTACCGGACGGCAAGGCCGGTATCGACGCCTTTGCGGTGATCCGCGACGCCATGAAGGACCAGGACCGCGTCGCACTGGCGCGGATCGTGTTGACCAACCGCGAGCATGTCATCGCGATCGAACCGCTCGGCAAGGGCCTGCTGGGCACCACGCTGCGATACCCCTACGAGCTGCGCGACGAGGATGCGTATTTCGACGACATCAAGAACCCCAAGATATCAAAGGATATGGTCGAATTGGCGGGGCATATCCTCCACACCAAGGCCGCCCATTTCGATCCGTCGAAATTCAAGGACGAATATGAGAATGCGCTGAAGGCGCTGGTGCGCCGAAAGGCGTCAGGCAAGCCGCTGAAGGCCGCTCCACGCGAGGAGAAGCCGGACAACGTCGTCAATCTGATGGATGCGCTGAAGCAGAGCCTGAAAGGCAAGGCCGCAACCAAGCGACCTGCCAGCGCCCCGGCATCGCGCCGGGCGCCACAACGACGCGCAGCCAAGAAGGCGCATCGTTCGGCCGCGCGGGCGCGCAAGGCGGGGTGAAGTCTATCTCTCCGTCATTGCGAGGAGCGTAGCGACGAAGCAATCCACAGTGGCTCTGCCGCGAGTGGCTCTGCCGCGCCATGGATTGCTTCGCGGAGCCTGTCATCGGGCGCGCATTCGCGCGACCCGGTGGCTCGCAATGACGGTTGTTCCTACTTCTTCGCCTTCCGCTTCTTCGCTGTCTTCCGCTTCTTGGCAGTTTTCTTGGCGGTTTTCTTGGCGGATTTCCTGGCCGCCTTCTTCGGCACCTTCTTGCCCTTGGCCCGTGCCTCGGAAAGCCCAATCGCGATGGCCTGCTTCCTGCTCTTCACCGTCTTGCCGGAACGGCCGCTCTTCAGGGTGCCGGCCTTGCGCTTCTTCATTGCGCGCTTGACGTCGGCGGAAGCCTTCTTCGAATACCTTGCCATGAACATTCTCCCGGTTCTCGGAAAAATAATCGCCGCAATGCATGAAGGTTCCAGCGCGCGCGGCGTTCAGGCCATCGCGGCATACAGCTCGGACGCGGATTTTGCAGCCCGCAATCGCGCGAGAGTCTCGGGTGATCGGAATGTCCGCGCCACCAGCGCCAATGCCGCAAGCGCTTCGTTTTCCACGGCCGCCGGCAGCAACAGGACGAACACGATGTCCACCGCCTGTCCGTCGATGGCGTCGAATTCGATGCCTTTCTCCAATTTCGCGAGCAGTCCATAGGGGTGCTGCAAATCCCGCAGCCGGGCATGCGGAATGGCGACGCCCCTGCCGATCCCCGTCGATCCCAGTCCTTCCCGCTTGAGGAGATGGGACACGACCACATCCACGGACACGCCAAGGCTGGCCGCGGCTTTGCCAGCCAATTCCCGCATCAGCAGCCCCTTGTTCGAAGCCCGAATGTCGATCATGACGTCGGCGAGCGATAGCAGATCGGAAATCTTCAACGTAGCTCCAGGCGGACCGCCGCGCATCAATCCGGCGCGCGCAGCCGATAGCCGATCCCGGTTTCGGTCAGCACGAATTGCGGTCGCTCTGGATCGGCCTCGATCTTCTGCCTGACCTGGCGCACATAGACGCGCAGGTATCGCGTCGGTCAGTTCATCCCACAGCTCCTTCAACAGGAAGCGATGCGTCAATACCTTACCGGCATGCTGCACCAGCACGCGCAGAAGCTCATATTCCTTTGGCGACAGCTTTACCTCGCGCTCGCCGACCTTGACGATGCGGCGCACCAGATCGACCTGGAGGTCGCCGGCGCGAAACACCGGGCGCTCGCCCTGCACCTGCAGCTGGTGCCGCAGGGCCGCGCGCATCCGCGCGAGCAATTCATCCATCCCGAACGGTTTTGTCAGATAGTCGTCGGCCCCGAGATCGAGCGCTTGCACCTTGCCGGCCTCGTCACCCCGGCTCGACAGCACCACAATCGGGACGCTCTCGTTGCGGCCGCGGATCATGCGCAGCAATTCGTGACCCTGGATGTCGGGCAAACCGAGATCGAGGATGATCAGCGCCGGTCCCTCGTCCAACATTTCCAATGCGATCTTGCCGTTGGAGGCCTCGAGAATATCATAACCCTGCGTGCTCAGGCCCATCCGCAGCAATTTTCGGATCGGCGGCTCGTCATCGATGACCAGGACCTTGATGGGCGCGGCATTCATGCGGCGGTATCCAGTGCGTTGGACGCCGCCGGAATCGGCAGGCGAATGGTCAATGCCGCGCCACTACGGTCGGAGCGGTTGGCCGCCGAAATCGTGCCATGCATGGCCTCGACGAAGCCGCGGGAAATCGCGAGACCAAGACCGGTGCCGGGGCGAACGTGGTCGCCCTTGTTCACGCGATAGAATTTGTCGAACACGCTGTCCAGCTCCGCCGGCGGGATGCCGTTGCCCTCGTCCATGATCTGCAACGAGACCTGATTGTGATCCCGTGCGCCTCGAATGGCGATCGTGGTGCCGGCAGGGGCATATTTCGCGGCGTTGTCGAGGAGATTGAACAGCACCTGCTCGAACAACACGGCGTCGAGCTCCAGCATCGGAAGGTCCGCGGCCAACTGCAGCGAAACCTTGTGATGACAGAGAATCTTGCCCGCACGCCGGAGCGCGCTGCCGACGATCTCGCTGACATCGTGGGGCGCAGAGTTGGGCACGACGGCGCCGGATTCAAGCTTGGTCATGTCGAGCAGATTGGCAATGAACCGGTTGAGCCGCTCGGATTCGTCGATCACGGTCGCGAGCAGGTCCCGCTTCTGCAGATCCGTCAGGCCGCTGTCGAGATCGCGTATGGTAGAGGCGGCGCCCAGCACCGAGGCCAGCGGTGTCTTCAGGTCGTGCGAGATCGAGGTCAGCAGCGCCGAGCGCAGCCGGTCCGATTCCACCGTGCGTTTGACCCGGTCCATGTCTTCCACCAGCAGCACCCGCTCGATCGCGAGTGCGCCCTGGTCCATCAGGGCGTCGAGCAGCCGGCGTTGATCCGGGGTGAGCAGCGGCCCGGACTTGTCGTCGTCGATACCGATGACGCCGATCGGGCCGCGCCCGGTGCGCATCGGCAGGAACAGCCGTTTGGCGCCCGGAAGCGTGTCTGATCCGCGTCCTGCGGCGCGGTCGTTGCCCCACGCCCAGTTCGCGGCGGCGAGATCGGCCTTGTCCAGTTGGTCCTCGGGCGGATAGCCCGCCTTGACGGTGATGATGCCATCCTCCGGCAATAGCATCACCACCCGCACCTTCAACATCAATGCCGTCTGGTAGGCGGTCGCCCACAACACGTCGTCGAGCGTCGCGGTGCCGGCCAATTTACGGGAGAACGCATAGAGCGATTCCGTGGTGCGGACCCGGCCCATCGCGGTAATGGCCTGGGTGCGCACCCGCGCCGCCACGTTGGAAACCAGGATCGCGATCAGCATGAAGAAGAAGAAGGCCGCGACATTGGTCGGCTCGGTGATCGTGAAGGTGTAGACCGGCGGCAGGAAGAAGAAATTGTAGCAGAGCGACGCCACCACGCTTGCCAACATCGACGGCAACAGGCCGTAGCGGACGGCGGCCCCGACCACGGCCGTCAGGAACACGAGGTCGACGTTTTCGATGCCGAGCCGCGGATGAATCAGCAGGCCGGCGCCAAGCGCCATGGCGACGAACAATAGCGATATCGCATAGGGCACCGGATCGAACGGCTCCTGCCATTCGGCCGCGTGCACCGTCTGCCTGGGAACCGGCTCCGCTGCGAGCTCCTCGCCGGCGATGACGTTGACGGTGATATTGCCGGCGCGCCGCACCAGATCGTGCACCACCGAGCCGCGCGTGAGTTCAAACCACAGCGAACGCGTCGACTTGCCGATGATGATCTGGGTTACGTTATTGGCTTGCGCGAACTGGACCACGTCATCGGCAATGCGGCGGCCGACGCCGGGTATCGTGATCGCCTCGCCGCCGAGCGACCCCGCCAGCCGCAGCGTATCGGCCAGCCGGTCGCGCTGCTCGTCGGTCAATCGCAGGCTACGCCGGGTCTCGATGCTGACCGCGGTCCAGGGCGCGTGCAGCCGGTCCGCCAGCCGCTTGGTGTAGCGCACCAACCCCGCCGACCGCGGATCCTCGCTGATGCAGACGAGAAGACGCTCGCCCGCGGCCCACGGCCCGGCGATCGCATTGGCCTGCATGTGGGTGAGGAGCTGCTCGTCGACCCGATCGGCGGTGCGCCGCAACGCCAGTTCGCGGAGCGCGGTGAGGTTACCCGGCGAGAAATAATGCTCCAGCGCGCGCTCGGCCTGCTTGGGGACGTAGACCTTGCCTTCCCTGAGCCGCTGGATCAGGTCATCGGGCGTCAGGTCGATCAGCTCGATGGCGTCGGCAAGGTCGAACACCTTGTCCGGTACGGTTTCGCGCACCCGCACATGCGTGATCTGCGCGACCACGTCGTTGAGGCTCTCGATGTGCTGGATGTTGACGGCCGTATAGACATCGATGCCGTGGGACAGCAGTTCCTCGACATCGAGATAGCGCTTGGGGTGGCGGCTGCCGGGCGCATTGGTGTGGGCGAGTTCATCGACGAGCGCTATCGTTGGACGCCGCGCGATCAGCGCGTCGACGTCCATCTCCTCGAGGACCTGATCCCTGTATTCCAGCTTGCGGCGCGGGATGACTTCCAAGTCGTGCAGCAGCGCTTCGGTCTCCGCCCGGCCATGGGTCTCGACCACGCCGACCACAACATCGACACCGGCCTTCTTCCTGGCATGCGCGCTCTGCAGCATTTCGTAGGTCTTGCCGACGCCGGGCGCGGCACCGACGAAGATTTTGAGCTTTCCGGCGTGATTGCTCTCGCGCCGGGCAGCCTCCAGCAAGGCATCCGGCGAGGGTCGCATCTGGAGATCGTGGCGCTGATTAGCCATGCGGCAATATAGTCATCGCATCCGGTTCAGCCTAGTTCCCTTGCCTCATCGCACTGGCATCCAGCGCCAGATTGAGCGCCAGAACGTTAACTCTGATCTCGCCGAGCAATCCAGCCATGCGGCCCTGGATGTGCTCCGTAACCAGCTGGCGGACGCGATCTTCCGGCATACTCCGCGCCTTCGCCACCCGCGGCACCTGGAACAGGGCCGCTTCAGACGAAATATCCGGGTCGAGCCCGCTGCCGGAGGTCGTGACCAGATCGACCGGCACGGAAGCGCCGGGGTTTTCGGCCTTCAATTTTGCGACGTCTTCCTTGACCCGGTCGTTCAGCGCCTTGCTGGTCGGCCCGAGATTGGAGCCGCCGGAATTGGCGGCGTTATAGGGCGCCGACACGGTTTTGGTGGAATCGGCCGGGTCCGGCGCCGAAGTCGCCGAGGGGCGGCCATGGAAATATTTGTCGTCCCTGAACTCCTGCCCGATCAGGGCCGAGCCGACCACCTTGCCGTCCTTCTCGATCAGGCTGCCCTGCGCCTGCTTGGGAAAGATCACGCCGGCAATGGCGGTCATGGCGAGCGGATAAGCGAGACCGGTAATGACCGTCAGCAAGAGCAGCAGGATGATGGCGGGGCGGATTTCGCGAAGCATGATGTGTCTCCTTAGTTTTCCGTCATTGCGAGCGAAGCGAAGCAATCC
>JACDAG010000983.1 GCA_013695565.1 Bradyrhizobium sp. | reverse complement strand
CCATCAATAACGATCACAGTCTGAATTACGAGTTTCATTCATTCGTTTTCACGACGACCGGTGGTTCAGAAACCCTCTCGTTCATCAGCAATAATGCAGGCGCTTTTGGTGGCGTTGTTGGAGGAGTTACGATTTCCGCGGTTCCCGAGCCCTCAACATGGGCGATGATGATCCTCGGCTTCGCCGGCGTGGGCTTCATGGCCTATCGCCGCCGCAATCAATCCCTTCAAACGGCTTGATCGATGCAAATCATTGGCACATGCATCGATTGCTGGCCGGCCTCCGCCAGCCTGACGGTTAATGCAATCTGTGCCGTCGCAATGCTGGGCTTGGCGGTCTATCGAAGCGCATAAGCCCGCGCCGAGAAATCCGTTGCTGACAGACCGCCTACGGGCGGTCTTTTTGTCGCCGGTACGAATTGAGTCCACGATCAAGTGTCAGATCCTGCCGCAAATCCCTTTTCGATCATTGACGCGATTTAAACAGGTGATAGGTTGATACGATTACGGGCTATTTAAATTTTTATTATGGTGGGCACTTTGGCCGATTCCCTTACGCAATTGGAGCGACTGAGTCGCGCCCTTGAGGCGGTTTCCGAGGATCTGGATGCCATCGAACGGCGGCCGCATTTGTCGCTTCGGCTGGCCGCGGAAGATCTGGTGGGTCGACGTTCGCACGGGATCGAAGGCGTCATCGATCATTTTGCGTTCGCGCTGAAGCACAGCAGATTGAATTAGCTTTCGGGACAACAGCCTCCGATTTCAGCATCTCTTGCAGGTATCATAACACCTCCATGAGAGGTGCGTTGTTGCTCATTTTGGCAGAACGAAGCCATCAATCTTACTTTGCATGGGGTTGTTTTCGAGATTTTGAGTCTGGGCACCGGTGCATCGACCCGAACAGCCGTTCTCAGACGCCAAATGGCAGAGGCCCTGCTACCCATGTCAGCCAGAGGCCAACGGCAAGATGCGGTCCGAACGAGACCGCCTGCTGGCCATGCAGGTCATGCCCTTCGGCGCGCATGATCAGCAGGCTGATCGCAGCCGACAGGACTGCCACCAGGAGCAGCGCCGGCACGCTATGGATGCCGATCCAGAGCGCTGCCGCCGCAGCGAATTTGACGTCCCCGAATCCAAGCCCGTCAACCCCTCTTATCCAGCGGTAGGAAGCGCGAAACAGCGCCGCCGCCGCCAGTACCGCGACCGCCTCGAATCCCCGCTCCAGCAGCCCGGTCTGCCCGGCAAGATAGGTCTGGAGCAGTCCGCCCGCTGCCAGCGCGGCGGTCAGGCTATCGGGAATGATCCCATAGCGTGCATCGATCGCGCAGATTGCGGCCAGTACGATCACGAGGTAAAGCCCGGCGAGCGCCGCCTCGGGCCAACCCGGATCTCCCGGCAAGCCGACGGCAAACCAGACGGCGCCGGCGACCAGTCCCCACGCCACGACGGCATGCGCGCGGTCCGGCGCGCGCCAGGCCAGGGCCCTCCCAAGGAAGCGGCCGGTCCGACCGGTGGTCTTGCGAAGGGCCAGAATCATTTGGCCCCGCCGGCATGGAGTTGCACGGTCCGCTTTTCACCCCGCCCCTGCAGAATGACCTGGTCGGGCTGGACAGAAATCACTCGCCAGCCGGAGAGCTCCTCGTCGACTTGAACCCACACACCGAGCGGATTTTGCGATGACAGCAGGAAGGCCTTGGCCAGTGGCCCGCTGATAAACACCCCTTTCAGCGTGATGTCCTGGTCGAGCATGGATGGCATTGGCGCAGCCGCCAGCACCGGCGCTGACGCGGGGGCGACGCCTTGCCGGCTGCGCGAGAACAATGGACGCTGGACGATATTCTCGAAACCGGCCGGCGGCCGGGCGGCGACGCCGCGAGCGGCGGCTGATGGCGTACCCAGCCATTCCGGCAGGCTGACGGCCGACATCTCCACCGACACCACGGATGCGGCGGTGACGAGAAAAACCAGCACGATCCAGCCGGAAAAGCCCGCAAGCAGCACCCGCGTCGCCGGGCGCAGCGCGGTGAGTTCAGCCATGCCGGGAAGTTCGGCCCGACCGAGCCTTGCCGCGATCCAGGACGCCGCCATTCGCCGCGGCAAACCCGCGACTGCCGGAGCGCCTTGCGCGGCCGCCGGCGACGTGACGGTCCACGCGCCGGCCAGGGAGGAAATGAATCGGCGCCCGATCATTTCGCGCCTGCCTCGGTGGCGCCTGCCGGCCCGCCGTCGCGGATCGCGCCCTGCACTTTCAGTTCGGCGCGGATCGGACCATCTTCCCCTTCGCTGACACTGCGAAACGAGGCTGCGGTGACGAACAGGAACGGCGTCTGGTTTTCGATGGCAACGACCATGTCGCGCACGGCTGCCAGCGAGCCCTCCAGTTCCGCACTGACCGCGACCATGCGCAATTTCTGATGACGGCTGCCCGGCAGGCCGCGGATGCCAAGCAGGTTCACACCGGCATTGCTGGCGATCGACTTCAGGCTGGCCTGCAGATCGGCGCTGACAACGCGCTCTTCGGTGCCGGGCAAAAACGGATCGACGCCGTGCAACGCCTTGTTGGTCGGCGAGCTGACGCTGCGCGCGATCTTGCGAAAATGCGCCAGCTGCGCCGCGCTTTCGGAAATCTCCTCGCTGCGGCCGGTAAAGTGACCCAGCACCGGCGTCAGCAGAAAGATCACGATGAAAAGCCCGACCGAAATGTTGAACGCCAGAAACGGCGCTCCGCGCGGAATCTTACTGGCGGACGCCGAGCTCATCGCGAGGCACTCCTGGCGCTTGCAGCCGGTCGCCCGCCCCTCACCTTGAAACTGATGCTGAAGCGGTCCTTGCGCTCGGTGGCGTCGGGCGTGATCGCCGCCGTCAGCGCCGCACCGGAAAACAGCGGCGACTGGTCGATGATCCGGACCAGCCGCGCGGCATCGGCCGAAAACCCTGACAGCGTCACCTTGCCGTCGGCCATGCGCGATTCCGTCAGGAAAGTATGATCGGGCAGGATGCGCGACAGCTCGTCCCAGACCTCCAGCACGCTGATATCGGCCTTCATGGCGAGCAGGCGCCCCTCCGGGCGGATGCCGTCACGGCCGTTTTGCGCACCCTGACGCGCTTCAGCGAGCGCGGTCTCGATCGACGAGGCAACGCTGGCCTGGCTCCATTCGAAAGCAGCGACACCGCAGACGGAAGCGACCAGCGCCGCTACCGCCAGAAGTCTGACCGCCCGGGTCGCCCATGGCGGATCTTCCTCACCAGTCGTGCGAAAATTGATGACCGGCATCGCCTCACCATCGGCATCGCCCGCCGCCAGGAAATCGACGTCGTCCCCCTTGAGGCCAAGGTCTGCCAGAACAGCGTCGGCACGGACGCGGCGAATGATCCAGTGGCACATCGCCACGACGTCGTTGGTGCCGCCGGCAACGACGGATGCGGCGTGCCAGATGTCGGAAAGCTGGAACGGTGTCCGCCGCACCACTTCCTGATCGAGGATTTTGGGCAGCACGCCGAGGGCTGCCTTTGGTACGCTGAGCTCGCGCAGGAGAAACAAATCACGGGCGATGACCGTACCGACCATCACCTCGTCCCGGCTCAGGCCCTGCTGCGCAAGCCAGGTTGCGAGCGCGGCGGCGCCGAAGCCGGCGGCCGGCAGCCGGCCTTCGACTGCGCCCGCAGCAGACGTCAGTTGGCAGATCACGGATTCATCGGCGCGCCGGACCATCAGTTTCGGCGGCGCCTCGCCATCGGCCCAGTCCAGCCACGCCGACGGAACGATTTCCTTCAGCCCCGACAACCACCAGCGGGCAAATCCCTGCCATCTCGCAGCCAGAAGCTGCGATGTGCCGGAACGGGCTGCCGATACGTAAGCCATAGGCTCGGATGTCCCTGGATCGATCCATTCAGTTCGAATCAACGGAGCCTATTTACTAATTCTTTACGAAGGGTAACGGGACGAGGCGCCGATCAGCCCTGTCGGAGCGCAATGATCCGGGCCGGTTCATTGCGTCGCGCATCCTCGAAATCGATCTGGATCGAAACCAGATCCGGCAAGCGTTCGGCACGGAGCCATTGCGCCTGCCAACCCGGCGCCGCCCCAGGATTCGTGCTGCCAAAATAGCTGAACCTGACATCGCGGACCCCGCTCAGCGCTATCACCCGCGTCGGCGTAAGGCCGGCCGCATCTCCTGCCACTTCCGGAGCTGACCCGGCCACATCGACCACCAGATCCACGCCGCTCCGCCGCAGACGGATCATATGCGGCCCACCCCGTAGCGCGCGGCCTTCGCTCAAACCCATGAAGGAAAGCGTGGCCTGACGCCCGTCGAATACGATTCCGGATTGCGGCCTCGCCGTGCCGGCCGGCAGGGATAATGCGGATGCAATCAGGGAAGATATGGCCTGGATCGCCGCGTCGGTTTCGCCGCTGACACCGCTGGCCCGATCGGCGTCGAAGGCGCGCCGCCCAATCGACAATCCGCCCGCGAGAAAACCGGTCAGCACCGCCAGAATGGCGAGCGCCAGTAACAGTTCGATCAGGGTCAGCCCCTGCTCGCTGCGGCGCCGGCGCCCGGCACGCATCCAACGTTTGTGACTGGCCAGGATCATGGCTTGGCCACCGGACCGAGTTTCAGGCCGGCGAGCCTGGCGACGGTACCGTCGCCGGCACGAACCGCGACCTCGACCCAGAACGCGGACACGGCATTGGCGGTAGCCGGCTCAGGCTTGGCGCCATCGGGCTTAACACCTTCAGGCTTGCGCGATCCCGCACCGGACTGAACCGCGGTCACCGTTTGCCGCCAGGTGTAGTAATTTCCAACGCGTCCTTCGTGATGCCCCGGCACCAACCCTTCGGTCACGCCTGCGGCTTCCAGGCGCGACTGCGCCACACGCAAGACGCTGCGGCTTGTCTGTGTCTTGGCGTCGGAGCGCATCGCAACCGATACGCCGGTCAGCACCGCCGCAAGACCCAGCGCCAGGACCACGAAGGCGACCAGGATTTCGAGCAGCGCAAAGCCCCGTTCGCCGCGGCGTCTGTCGGCTAATCCACGAACGCGTTTCGACGGGGCAGCGTTCATCGGTTCAACTGCGATTCGCCGGTCAGCCAGTTGACGGCGATGCGCGCCGACCGTCCGTCGAGCGTCAGCGCAATCTCGCCGCCGGATGACTGGCCATCCGGAAAAAACCTGATGCCACCGACATCGTCCCTGCGCTCGGTCTCGGCGACGGTCATCGCGACCGTCATCCCCTTGGGGAATGAATGCATCGAGCGCGGCAGACCGAACTGCAGCCTGTCGGTATCGATGCGGAACACGGTTTCGGTATTGCTCGCCATGGCTTGCGCGCGGGCCAGTTGCAGCGTCGCGCCAACCGCGCGCGCGGTGACGGCAATTCTGGTCGATGCCGCCTTCGGCCTGGCGTTGACCACGACGACGAGCACAAGTCCCATGATCCCCATCACCACGAGCAACTCGACCAGGGTAAAGCCGGCCGACGGTTTGGTGCGGTGTCTCATTGGAATGCAAGGTTGTTGATGGAGAGAACGGCGCTCATCACATGCATGATCAGTCCGCCGATGCTGCCGCCGACGGCGAGCGTCAGCAGCGGAGTCAACAGGCCGACCATCCGCTCGATGTGCCGCTGCAGGTCCGCTTCGATCACGGTGGCAACCTGCATCAGCATGGCGGCGAGTTGTCCGGACTCTTCGCCGACGGCGATCAGGCGGAGCGACGCCGGAGGCAACAGCCCGGTTCCGTCAAAGGCACGGTGCAGCGGGGTGCCTTCCGAAACCCGGCCGATCGCATGCTGATAGAGTGCATTGAGATGCCGGTTGATCACCAGCGCGCGCGCGGTCTGCATCGCCGACATCAGCGGAACCCTGGCGCCGAGCAACGTACTTAGCGCGCGCGCAAAACCGCCCGCCTCTCGCGCCTGGATCAGTTTGCCGATCACCGGGAGAGCGCTCTTCTGCCGGTCGAACGCAAGCATCAGACCGTCATGCCGTCTGGCCTTGCGCCACAGCAAGGCACAAGCCGCCGCGGCAACGCCCAGCGCCAGAGTGACGCTGAGCCAGTTGTCCTGGATATCCGCGAACGTGCTCAGGATGCCCGGCAGCGGAAGACCTGCATCGATGAAGATCGGCGAGATGCTCGGAATCAGCACGAACACAATGACGGTCACCGAGACCAGCGACATCAGGACCAGGATGATCGGATAGACCAGCGCGGAAGTAATCTTGCTGCGAATTTCAAGCCGGCGGGCGAGCAGGTCCGCGATCTGCTTGAGGACCTGGCCGGTAACGCCACCGGCCTCGCCGGCACTCAGGATCGCGCGATAGTCGGGCGGGAAGATCTCGGGCCGCTTCGCCATCGCTTCCGACAATTGCGCGCCGGCGAGTATGTCCCTGAGCAGGTCATTCGCCAGACGGGCCGTCTTCGGCGCAGCCCCCGGTCCGGCAATGATCCGAAATGCCGCATCCAGCGGCAGACCGGACGTGGTCAGCGTCGCCAATTCGACGGTAAAGGCCGTCAGCTCTTTCAGGCTGAAACGATTGGATTCGAAGAATTCGTGCTTCCAGATCGAAACATTGGATGGCTGCGGCACCGCGCGGCTGCGGTCCGGGCGATCGGCCGGCGCGTCGGAGATTCCGTGGGTCTCGAACGGCGTGAGGCCCGAGCCATACAGCGCATCAATCGCCGCATCGACGCCATCGGCAACGATCGTGCCCGCCGTGATGACGCCTTGCGCAGTGTAGGCCTTGTACTGGAACGTGGCCACGATCCGATACTCCCTCAGGAAGCCCGGGTAACGCGCAGGACCTCTTCCAAGGTCGTTTCACCCGCGCCTACCTTGGCCAGCCCGTCTTCATAGAGTGTGCGAAATCCCGTCGTCCGCGCGACCTGCTCGATCAGGCGCTGATCCTGGCTGCGCCTGCCGATCGCCTCGCGAATGCCGTCATCCACAATCAGCAGTTCGGAGATCGTGGTTCGCCCGCGATAGCCTGTGCCGGCGCAAGCCTCGCAGCCAACCGCCTCGCGGCTGTTCGACAGATCGACCGGCCCTTCCGACGCCGCCAGTTTGAGTTTTCCGTGCATACGCTCGCTTGTGGTGTGCAGCCGCGAGCAAGAACAGAGCTTGCGAACCAGGCGCTGCGCCATCACCCCCGCAACCGTCGAAGCGAGAAGGTACCGCTCCAGTCCGATATCGATCAGGCGTGAAATCGCCGCGATCGCGCTGTTGGTATGCAGTGTCGAGAAAACGAGATGCCCGGTCAGCGACGCCTGGATCGCGATCCG
>JACDAG010000974.1 GCA_013695565.1 Bradyrhizobium sp. | reverse complement strand
ACCTTCTTCTGGGCCAGCGTCGTCATCGACCCGATCCGCGAGGCCGGCGAACTCATCGGCTTTACCAAGATCACCCGCGACATCACCGAACGCCGCGACGCCCAGCTCAAGCTCGATCAGATGCAGGCGCAACTGGCGGAATCCCAGAAGCTCGACGCGCTCGGCCAGCTGACCGGCGGCGTGGCCCACGATTTCAACAATCTCCTGATGATCATCAGCGGCAGCCTTCATACACTGAAGAGAGGCGTCCCCGACGATGCCAGACTGCAGCGCGCGCTGACCGCCATCGACGGGGCTACCAAGCGCGGCGCCGCATTGACCAGCCAGTTGCTGACCTTCGCACGGCGGCAGAGCGTCAACCCGCAGGCGGTCGATATCGTCGAACGGATCAATGCGGTCCGCGATGTCCTCAAGACCGGCGTCGGCGGCACGGTGGCGCTGCGCTTCGATGTCGACCGCAGGGTCTGGCCGGTCATGGCTGACGTCACCGAGCTCGAGACGGCGCTGGTCAATCTCGTGATCAACGCCCGCGACGCGATGCCTGACGGTGGCACCATTACGGTTGCCGCCGACAACGTCGCGCTCAGCGAAGGCTCCCTTGCCGGGGACCATGTCGGCATATCGGTGGCGGATACCGGCACCGGCATCGCCCCTGACGTGCTGGGCAAGATATTCGATCCCTTCTTCACCACCAAACCGATCGGCAAAGGCACCGGCCTGGGTCTCTCTCAGGTTCACGGATTCGCGCACCAGGCCGGCGGCACGGTCAAGGTGACCAGTGAACTCGGCAACGGCACCACGATCTCGATCCTGCTGCCGCGGAAGGATGTCCGCCTGTCGGTTGACCATGTCACCACGGCCGAAGCCGGCGGAAGCGGAACTGTATTATTGGTCGACGACAATCCGGAGGTCGCCGCGGTCAGCACCAGCCTGCTGGAACAACTGGGCTACACCGTCCGCAGGGTGGCCAATGCCGAGGCCGCCTTGCGCGAGATCGAGCGCGACGGGATCGACCTCGTATTCTCCGACATCGTGATGCCCGGCAAAATGGACGGCCTCAGCCTGGCACGTCACCTGAAGACGATGCGGCCCCGGCTGCCGATTCTGCTGGCGACCGGCTACAGCGACGCCGCAGTGAACGTGCGCGGCGATTTTCCCATCCTTCGCAAGCCCTACGAGATCCATCAGCTGAGCCAAGCGATCGCGAAATTGCCGCGGTGACCCGCAGGCCGCGGCGGAAAGGGTCCCTGCCCGCGCCGGTTCCATCGGGAACCTGCCTCGGTTCCTCCGTTGTTTTCCTGACTAACTTCTTAACTGCATGGCCACCTATTGGCCGATAGATTCCGGGCACGCATTTAGCTTGCCGGTCAGAATGATTGGCACTCCCCATCAAGGCGGAAGATGCCCGATCGACACCTCATCAACCAAGGCGGCTTGCTCCGGCGGATAACACCCGGGATGGTCGTGGTCTTCTTTGCGCTGGTCATGACGGCCTGCATTCTCGGCGTCGTGGTCTGGAAGGCGCTCGAGGCCAAGTCGGCCGCGCTCTCGCGCGGTGCGACCGACATTCAAAACCTCGCCCACTCGCTGGCCGAGCACGCCGGGCACACCATCCAGGCCGCCGATATCGCGATGAGCGGCATGGTCGACGCGCTCAAATACCGCAATCCGGTAGCGGAACGATTCAACAAATATCTGGCCGAGACGGCGGCCGCGCTGCCGCAAATACGCGAGATCGGCGTACTCGATGCCGACGGCAATTGGCGCTACTCGTCCCTGCCGGAGACGCCGCGCTACAACAATGCCGACCGGCCTTACTTCGCCTATCATCGCGACAGCGCCGACAAGGCGCTGCGTATCAACGAGCCGCTGCAATCGCGCCTCACCGGGCGGCGGACGATCCTGCTGTCAAAGCGCGTCAACAAGGAGGACGGAAGTTTCGGCGGCGTACTGACAGCCGCGATCGAAAGCGATTATTTCAGTGGCTTCTACCGGGCGTTCCAGCTCGGCCCGGACGGTGGCATCAGCCTGCTGAGAAACGACGGCGCCATCATGTCCCGTTGGCCGTTCTCGGACAAGAGCACCGATCTTTCCAGATCGGACCTGTTCACGAGACATCTCAAGCAGAGTTCGGTCGGCTATTACAAGATCACCTCGCCGTTCGACGGTGTCGTGAAATTCTTCGGCTACGAGGAAACGCCGCAATATCCGCTGATCGTCACGGTGGCGATGTCCGAAGACTGGCTGCTGTCGGCCTGGTCGGCGGCACTGCGCACCGACGCGCTGGTGGCAGGGGTCCTGCTCTGCATGATCATCCTGCTTGCCGCCCTGCTCTCGTCGCAGTTCAATTTCCGGATCAGGACCGAGCGCGCGCTGCGACAGAGCGAAGCCCATTATCGCCTGTTGGCGAACAACATCGCCGACGTCGTCATCCTGCTCAACGGCCGCGGCACGCTTCGTTATGTGTCCCATTCGGTCGAGCAGATGCTGGGCATTCGCCCGCAAGACCTCGTCGGCAAATCCTGCTTCGACATGGTCCATGCCGATGACAAGGAAGGCGTGATGGCCGCGAGTGCGCGGCTGAACGGATCCGGCGCCGTCAGTACAGCGATGTTCCGGATCCCCCGTGCCGACGGATCCATCGTTTGGGTCGAAAGCCATTTCAAGCAGGCATCGGAACGCGACAATCCCGGCGAGGCCGAGTTCGTCGGCGTGCTGCGCGACGTCACCGAACGCAAGCGGATGGAGGATGAGCTGACCCTGCTCAACCGCCGCCTCACCCAGCTTGCCGCCACCGACGGACTGACGGGGTTGACCAACCGGCGTACGTTCGACGGCTTTCTGTCGCGCGAATACGCGGCCTGCGACGAAATTTCGGTGCTGCTGTTCGATATCGACAACTTCAAGGGCTACAACGACACTTACGGGCACCAGGCCGGCGACCGCTGCCTGCAGGCCGTCGCCAAAGTCATTGGCGATGCGACCTCGAATTCGACGGGCCTGTCCGCGCGCTATGGCGGCGAGGAATTCGCCGTCGTGCTGCCGAACCTTTCCGAAGACGATGCCTTGAAGGTCGCCGAAGCGATCAGGCTGACCGTGCGCGCCCTCGGCCTGCCCAACTCCGCCGCCACCCGCGGCTACCTCACCATCAGCGTCGGCCTTGCCACCAGGACGCGCTCGACGCTGGGCGAAGCAGCCCTGGTCGGCGAAGCCGACGTCGCGCTTTACGAAGCCAAGCGGCTCGGCCGCAACCGCAGCATCGTCTATTCGTCGCTGGAGCTGCGATATGTCGAGACCGGTTCGATCCAGCACGATCCTGAATTTGCGCCGGACGAGCGGAAGCTTGCGCATTAGCGCGGTCTGATCCAGCGCATATTCGACCGATCCGTGAACCAACTCACATTCATGCGCGATCACTTGCGTTATCGAGGAGCCCAGCTGGGCGCCGAAGTATGGAGATCGCAATGGCCACCATCGCCCGCGCGTTGTCGCGCGCCTTCGTCACTATCAACCGTGTCGAAGCTCTCAAGCAGCTGATGCTGTTCGCTGCGGCCGGTCTGTTCGTATCGCTGCTGATGCAGACCTACGGCCTGGATCTGAGCCCGGGATTTTTCTAGGGCCTGATGGGCAGCGCAGGCCTCCCAGACTCAAAACTGCGAAAACAACCCCATGCAAAGTAACATTGGGCATACAAATCGGTATTATTGCACCTCAGTACTTCAGATCGTTGGCTGCCCTGAAAATCGCTCCCCTGCCCGCCGCAGTTTGAGCGCATCGGGATTGCCGTCCTCGTCCCTTACCGCATCGACCCGCGCCATCGACGGCCCGCGCCGGCACGCCACGATCATGTCAGCAACCACCTCCGCAGGTCCCGCCAGCAGCGCCTCGACGCTGCCGTCCCTGACATTGCGCACCCAGCCTTCGAGACGGCGTGCCGACGCCTCGTCGGCGACGAAGGCGCGATAGCCGACGCCCTGTACCCGGCCCGTGACCGTGACATGCCGGATCGCGTCGCTCATTCATCTATCTCTTGAGCCCAAGAAATTCGCCGCTGCGCGCCTTCACATCCGCCTCGCGCATGGCCCGGCCGGTCAGCTCGGACGATGCGAGGCCTTTGAGATTCTTCGGCGAGGTTCCCTCGCGCAGCGCTTTCAGCGTCTCGTAAACCGCCTGCGTCGCCGTGGCGAATGGCGCGTGGCCCTGCAGGGCAATCTTCACCCGCTGACTGCCGAGAAAGGCCGCATCGTCGAGTTCGCCCTGGGGGTTACCGAGAACGATCGGCAGCGTCGTCACCGCCGCAATTGCTTCAACCTCCCGGCGCGTCGTCAGCCCGGTGAAGAACAGCGCATCGACGCCGGTCGCATTGTAGGCTTTGGCGCGCGCCACACATTCCTCGAAGCTTGACGCCGACGGACCACCGCCGCGCGTTCCCGTCCGGCCCATAATGACCAGGGAGGGATCGCTGCGCCCGTCCAGCGCCGCCTTCATCTTGCCGACGCCTTCCTCGAGCGGGATCAATTGCGGCTCTGTGCCACCAAAGGCCTGCGGCAGCAACGTGTCCTCGATGGTCAGGCCCGCCGCGCCGGCGGTCTCCAATTCCTCGACCGTGCGCCGGACATTGAGCGCGTTGCCGTAGCCATGATCGGCATCGACCAGCACCGGCAGTGCCGCGGCGCGCGACATCCGGCGCATCTGCTCGGCGAGCTCGGTCAGCGTGATCAGCGTGATATCGGGATCGCCGAGCACCGCCAGCGATGCGACCGAACCACCGAACATGCCGAGTTCAAAGCCGAGGTCCTCGGCAATACGGATCGAGGTGGCGTCATAGACGGATCCTGGCCGAATGCAGTTCGTGCCGTTGAGGATGGAACGCAATGCTTCTCGGCGCTTACGGAATGCCATGGGGACTTTCTCCATACATCGTCATTGCGAGGAGCGTCAGCGACGAAGCAATCCACACTTCCGTTTCGGCGCGATGGATTGCTTCGCTTCGCTCGCAATGACGGGGCTTTATGCGTTACGCAAACTCCAAAATCAGCGCGTCCACCGCAAGCGTGGCGCCGGCGGCGGCGTGGATCTTCTTCACGGTGCCGTCGCGCTCGGCGCGCAGCACGTTCTGCATCTTCATGGCCTCGACCACGGCCAGCGTTTCGCCGGCCTTGACCTCCTGGCCTTCGTTGACCGCGATCGACACCACGAGGCCCGGCATCGGGCACAGCAGTTTCTTGCCGGTATCGGCCACCGATGTCACCGGCATCAGCCGGGCTGCTGCGGCCTCGCTTTCGGTGAAGACGTTGACCGGGACCTCAAAACCCTGGTGCGCCAGCCGGATGCCGTTCGGGATCGCGCGCACCTGCATCGCCACATTATGGCCGTCGATGGTGCCCTGCCAGACCGGCGCGCCCGGGGCCCAGTTCGACACCAGTTGGTGCGGATTGCCGGGCAGATCGTCGGCGCCGATGAAACGCACCGCGATGCCGTCGGCCTCGCGCGCGACGTCGAGCGCGATTTCCACGCGATCGAGCCAGACCGCGCGCCGCCGCTCGCGCTGCACCAGCCGGCCGATCATCTGGCCGGAAATCTGCCGCTTGCGTTCGCCGAGCACGTGATCAATCGCAGCTCCCACGGCGGCGAGCCGCCGCGCGATCTCGCCCTCGGGTGGCCGCGCCGCAAAACCTTTCGGGAATTCCTCGGCGATGAAGCCGGTGGACAAATTGCCTTCACGCCAGCGCGGATGGCTCATCAGCGCCGACAGGAACGGAATGTTGTGCCTGATGCCGTCGATATAAAACGAATCCAGCGCTGCCGACTGCGCCTCGATCGCGGCCGCCCGCGACGGCGCATGCGTCACGAGCTTCGCAATCATCGGATCGTAATGGATCGAAATCTCGCCGCCTTCCTGCACACCGGTGTCATTGCGGACGGTGATGCCGTCCTGGCTGGTCTCAGTGGGCGGGCGGTATTTTACCAGCCGGCCGATCGAGGGCAGGAAATTGCGGAACGGATCTTCGGCATAGACGCGCGATTCCACCGCCCAGCCGGTCAGCGTGACGTCCTTTTGCGAAAGCTGCAGCTTCTCGCCCGCGGCGGAACGGATCATCTGTTCGACCAGATCGATCCCTGTGATCAGTTCGGTGACGGGATGCTCGACCTGCAGACGGGTATTCATTTCCAGGAAGAAGAAGCTCTTGTCCTGGCCGGCGACGAATTCCACCGTGCCGGCGGAATCATAGTTCACGGCCTTTGCCAGTGACACCGCCTGCTCGCCCATCTTGCGGCGGGTGGTCTCGTCGAGCAGCGGCGACGGCGCTTCCTCGATGACCTTCTGGTTGCGGCGCTGGATCGAGCATTCGCGCTCGCCGAGATAGATCACGTTGCCATGCTTGTCGCCGAGCACCTGGATTTCGATGTGGCGGGGATCGACGATGAACTTTTCGATGAAGACGCGGTCGTCGCCGAACGAGGATTTGGCCTCGGCCTTGGCGAGGTTAAAGCCTTCGACGACTTCGGACGTCGAATGCGCGATGCGCATGCCCTTGCCGCCGCCACCGGCGGACGCCTTGATCATCACGGGATAGCCGATTTCGTCGGCGATCTTCACCGCATGCTTTTCGTCCTCGATGACGCCGAGATGTCCCGGCACCGTCGAAACGTTGGCCTTCGCGGCGGCCTTCTTGGATTCGATCTTGTCGCCCATCGCGGCGATCGCGCCGGGGTTTGGACCGATGAAGACGACACCGGCCTCGGCCAGCGCGCGCGGAAAGGATTCGCGCTCGGACAGGAAGCCGTAGCCGGGATGCACCGCCTGCGCCCCCGTTTTACGGCAGGCCTCGACGATCTTCTCGATCACCAGATAGCTCTCGGAGGCGGCCGGCGGGCCGATCAGCACGGCGTCATCGGCCATTTCGACATGGAGCGCGTCGCGGTCGGCCTCGGAATACACGGCTACCGTTTCGATCCCCATGCGCCGCGCAGTCTTGATGACCCGGCAGGCGATCTCGCCGCGATTTGCGATCAGAATTCTTTTGAACATGTGCTTCTTGCTTGAGCTTCAGGCAGGATCCTCGCCCGCAATGTGACATGCGGGAACGCGGCTAACAAACCCGTCGTACAGCAAAAATCGACCGAGGCAACGGTCCAGTTTCAGGCCGCCTCCCCAGGCTGGCGCCGTCCCGGGTTGATCAGCCGGAATAGCTCTGAAATCGGCCCCGCGTATAGGCGTGCGAGACCGCCTTCATCAGCTCGCCGACCTCGGTTTCCAAATATTCATTGGCTACGATCAGCGCGCGGATGGTCGCGCGCATATCGCCGCCGCAGGCCGAAATCGCCTGATCCACCGCGGCTTCCAACGCGTCATCCGGTTTGGTGGCTGGCTGGGAGGAAGAGGACATGGCGCTGATCTCGTGGCGGCAGGATTTGTTCTCATTTTGTTCTCAGGAAGTCAATTGGAATATGTTTGCCGCGCGACGTGCTGTCCCTGGCCGGGTAGAAGCCGCCCCTCGCCCGCCCATTTCCGCCACCTCCGCATTGCTTTACATCTTTGCCGATGTCCAACGACGCATTGATCGCCGCCTATTCAGCTCCCTGTCGCCACTATCATAATGTGGCGCACATCGAGGACTGCCTCGGCGCGTTGTCCTCCGTCGACGGCCTTTCCGCGGCCGATCGGCATCTGCTGGTTCAGGCGATCTGGTGGCACGACGCCGTTTACGACGCCGCCAAATCGGACAATGAAGAGCGCAGCGCTGAGCTTGCCGAGCAGGCCGTGTCGGCGGATATCCGAGAGGAAGTCGGCCGGCTGATCCGCCTCACCAAGTCACATCAGGTTGCCGCTGGCGACCGCCTCGGCGCGATCCTGATTTCGATCGACCTCAGCATCCTCGGCGCTGAACCGGACCGATACGACGCCTACGCCGCGTCGATCCGGAAAGAGTTCTCCGATGTCCCGGATGCAGCCTATCGGTCCGGGCGGTCCGAGGTGCTCAAGCGTTTCATGGCCAGGCCTGTCATCTTCCCCGACCCTGGTTTTGCGGAACGATACGACGGGCGTGCGCGTGCAAACATGGCGAGAGAAATTGCATTGCTGAATGTTGATGACGCTACGTAACGCTGAACAGCACTTGGTTGCCCGATGCCGGCATGTGCTAGAAGGTTCTCGCGGATACGAAAGACATTTGAAGTGAGACACATGCGGTCACGAGCTCTCCTGATTGTTGCACTGTTATTGGCATCTCTCCCCGCCTCCCCGGTCTGGGCCGCTACCGCGACCGTCAGGGACGGCGGCACGCTCCAGCTGGGAAATGCGACCTTCCGGCTCGACGGGATCGAGGCCCCGGCATTCGATCAGCTCTGCATCGACGAACACGCCGACAGCTGGACCTGCGGTATCGAGGCGCGCGATCAACTGGCCAAGCTGATCGATGGCCGCGCGGTGCGCTGCGACGATCTGGGCGCGGACCCCACGTTCAAGAAGCGGCGCCTTGGCGTGTGCAAGGTCGAAGGCGAGGCAACCAGCTTGGGCCAGTTGCTGGTCCGCGAGGGTTTTGTGCTGAATGTCGAATCCTCCCCGACCGGCCGCTTCAAGACCGACGAGGCCCGCGCCCGGGAAGATCGCAAGGGATTGTGGAAAGGCTGCTTCATTGCACCGCGGGAGTTCCGGCTCGGCAAGAAGGACGGCACGCTGCTGGGCGGGTCATGCCGCGCCGACCGCGACCAGGAGATACGGGCGGTGTTGTTCCCCGAGGATTTCGTGATGCCTTCCGGCTGCAACATCAAGGGCAAGTTCGCGGTCCGCGCTCGCGTCACCGGCAATCTCGGCATCTATCATTTGCAGGCCTGCCGCAGCTATCCGGGGCTGACCAATCCGGACCGCTGGTTTTGTTCGGAGGAAGACGCACAGGCCGGCGGGTTCCGCAGGGCCTATAATTGCCGGCCGCCCGCCAAGACCAAATGAGCGCAAATGATGCTGGCAAAGCCCGCGGCTCCTGTGTGAGAGTACCGCAAGAGGTTTGCGGGCACGTATGACTACATCCGATCGTTCCAACACACTTCCCGAAGCAGCCGCTGCGGAAAGGCTGCGTCAACATCTCGAAGAGATCGCGCACGAACGCGATCGGGCTCACCGCGCGCTGCAGGAACGCGAGGCGGAACTCGCCCGGATCCAGCGCATCGGCCGTGTCGGTGGCGTCGAGGTCGACTTCCGCGACGGCTTCAAGAACCGCCGCTCTCCGGAATATCTCATCATCCATGGCCTGCCGCCCGATGCAGCCAACGAAACCCACGAGGATTGGGTCAAGCGGATTCACCCGGAAGAGCGCGAGCAGACGGTCAAGCAGTTCCTCGACGCGCTGGCCGGCCGGAGCGAGGATTATTCCGCGAACTACCGCATCGTACGGCCGAGCGACGGCCAGACGCGATGGATCGATGTCGTCGCGAAAATCGAGCGCGACAAGGATGGCCGCGCGGTTCGGTTGGTTGGCGCCCATATCGACGTCACCGACCGCATGCTGGCGCAGGCAACGTTGCGCGAGAGTGAGGAGCGCTTCCGGCTGATCGCCGACAGCGCTCCCGTCCCGATCTGGGTCACCAAGCTCGACCGCACCCGCTCCTTCGCCAATCAGGCCTATGTCGATTTCGTCGGGTTACCCTTCGAGCAAGCCATCGGGTTCGACTGGCGCAAAATACTGCATCCGGACGATCAGGCGCGCATCGTGCAGGAATCGATCGCCGGCGAAGCCACACTGAAACCGTTCGTGCTGGAGGCTCGCTACAAGCGCGCCGACGGCGAATGGCGTTGGCTGAGGTCGGAATCCCAGCCCCGCTGGGACCCGTCCGGAAACCACATCGGCTTCATCGGCGTCGCCCACGACATCACCGCCGCCAAACAGGCCGAAAGCGATTTGCGCCGGCTCAACGACACCCTCGAGTTGCGGATCACCGAGCGGACCGCGCAACTGGAGTCCAACGAGGTCCAGATGCGCGCGATCTTTGAGACCAGCCATCAGTACCAGGCGTTGCTCAATCCGCATGGCGATGTCCTCCACGCCAACAAGACGGCGCTGGCGGGCATTCGCGCCGATGCCGCCGACGTGATCGGCCGGCCGTTCTGGGAGACACCGTGGTTCGGCGCCACCGAGGGCATGCGCGACGTCGTGCGCGATGCCTTTATAGCGGTTATGAACGGCGGAGAGGTGAAAACCGAAATGCGGCTGCAACTGCCGGTCGGCGAGCGCTATTTCGACTTCGCGATGCGCCCGTTGCGCGACCAGCACGGCGCTGTGATTGGCGCGGTGCCGGAGGCCATCGATATCACCGAGCGCCGCCTCGGCGAGGAAGCGTTGCGGCAGGCGCAGAAGATGGAGGCGGTCGGCCAACTGACCGGCGGCGTCGCGCACGATTTCAACAATCTCCTGACCATCATCCGCTCCGCCACCGACTTCCTGCGCCGCCGCGAGCTGCCGGACGAGCGGCGGCGCCGTTACATCGACGCGATCTCCGATACCGTCGAACGCGCCTCGAAACTCACCGCGCAATTGCTGGCGTTTGCCCGCCGGCAGCCGCTCAAGCCCCAGGTGTTCGATGTCGGCGCCCAGGTCGAAGCCGTCGCCCAATTGGTTCGCCCCCTCGTCGGACCGCGAATCAGGATCGAGGTTGATATATCGGCGCCCGATTGCTTCGCGATTGCCGACATCGCGCAGTTCGAGACCGCCCTGATTAATCTCGCGGTCAACGGCCGCGACGCCATGGATGGCGAAGGCCGGCTCGCCATCAGCGTCAGAAAGGCTCATGCCGTCCCTGCCCTGCGTGCCCAGACCGCGCGCAGCGGTGAGTTCGTCGCCATCGCCATGACCGACACCGGCGCCGGGATCAGCGCCGAGCACATCGAGGCGATCTTCGAACCGTTCTTCACCACCAAGGAAGTCGGCAAGGGAACCGGGCTCGGCCTCAGCCAGGCCTTCGGCTTCGCCAAGCAATCCGGTGGCGACATCGAGGTCACGAGCCAACCGGGACAGGGTGCCACCTTCACCATCTATTTGCCGCAGGCCGCGATGCCGGCCAAGGCCGCGGAGATCGTGGCCGCGAGCCACGAGCCCGCCATACGGGGACGCGGCTACCGCGTTCTCGTGGTCGAGGACAATGACGATGTCGGGCAGTTCTCGACCGAGCTGTTGGAGGATCTCGGCTACATGGTGCGTCGCGCCGACAACGCCGACTCCGCGCTGGCAATCCTGGCGGAGGACGAATTTGCCGCCGACCTGGTGTTCTCCGACGTCATCATGCCCGGCATGAACGGGGTCGAACTCGCCGGCGTCATTCGCGAACGTTATCCGGGCCTGCCCGTAGTGCTGACCAGCGGTTATAGCAACGTGCTGGCGGAAAACGCCCATCGCGGCTTCGAGCTGATACAGAAACCCTATTCGGTCGAGTCGCTGTCGCGGATTCTGCGAAAGGCGATTTCCGATGCGCGGCTATAGGGCTCGCTGTCTCCCGTAATCCCCGCTCCACTTGTTTCTATTCGACCACGACCCTGACGACACCGGCGCCCATCATTCCGAGCGCCCGCGCCGCGCGGGTCGAGACGTCGATGATCCGGCCGCGAACGAACGGGCCGCGGTCGTTGACGCGACACTCGATCGTATGGTTGCCGCGGGTAACCCGCAGCCTGGTTCCGAACGGCCGGCTGCGGTGCGCGCACGTCATCTCGCCGCTTTTGCCGATGCCATGATAATAGGACGCAAGCCCGGTCTCTGCATGCGCCAGCGAGCAGCCGAGCAACAGCATCGGCGCACAAATAGTCGCAATTCGCATGGATTGCCTGCCTGGGTCGGCCCCGCCAGGAGAACGCGTAGCTATTGGACGGGTTCCAAGCTCTTTTGTTTGACGCGTTTTCTTTACGCGAACCGGCGTTCATCCCGCGTCAAGTGCGGGACAGGCTTTCGCTCGAAAACGCCCTTTAGACGAATTTACGCCGCATACTCGACGATAGCCGGGCACGCGGCCAGCAGCGCGCGGATTTCATGCGCCGGGCGCGCCGCGCTGAACAGATATCCCTGCATCTGCGTGCAGCCCAGGTTCTGCACGGTTTCGCGCTGCTGCAAGGTCTCGACGCCTTCGGCCGTCGTGATCATGTTGCGGTCGGCTGCGATGCTCACCACCGCCTTGATGATCGAGGCCGAGCTCGAATTGCGGGTGACTTCCTTGACGAAGCTGCGGTCGATCTTGATCTTGTCGAACGGGAAGCGCTGCAGATATTGCAGCGAGGAATAGCCGGTGCCGAAATCGTCGAGCGCGATGTGGACGCCGAGCGCGCGCAATTGATTGAGCGCAATCAGCGCGGCGTCATCGTCCGCGATCAAAACCGCTTCCGTGATCTCAAGCTCGAGCCGGCGCGGGTCGAGCCCGGTCTCGGCCAGCGCCGCGGCGACCTTCAGCGACAATGATTGCGACCGGAACTGGACCGGCGAGACGTTGACGGCGATGCGCACATGCGCGGGCCAGGTCGCAGCTTCCGCGCACGCCGTCCGCAACACCCACTGCCCGATCTCCTCGATCAGGCCGGTATCTTCGGCGACCGGAATGAAATCGGCGGGCGAAACCATGCCGCGCAGCGGATGCCGCCAGCGGATCAGCGCTTCGCAGCCCTTGACCTCATCGTTGCGCAAATCGACCAGCGGCTGGTAGTGCAATTCGAACCCGCCATCGACCAGCGCCGCGCGCATGTCGCTTTCGAGTTCGCGGCGAAGATTGGCTTGCCTCTCCATGGTCGGTTCGAAGAAGCGATAGGTCCGGCGGCCCGCGGCCTTGGCCGCATACATCGCCATATCCGCGCTTTTCAGCAGCCCGAACAGATCGGAGCCATGACGCGGCGCGACCGCGACGCCGATGCTGGCATCGCTGGCGAGGTGATGGCCGTTACAGTCGAACGGCGTCCGCAGCCCCTCGTAAATCCGCGCCACCAGGATGCTGACGTCGTCATCACACCTGACATTGCGTTGCACGACCGCGAACTCATCACCGCCAAGACGCGCAATGAAATCATCGGGCCCGACCGACTGGCGCAGGCGATCGGCGACGCCCTTGAGGAACTCGTCGCCGATCAAATGGCCGAGCGAGTCGTTGATGCGCTTGAACTCGTCGATGTCGATGTAGAGGATCGCGAATTGCGCGCCTTCGGACTCCGCGAGCAGTGCCTCGGCATGGCGCTGGAACAGCGTGCGGTTCGGCAGGTTGGTCAGCGCGTCGTAATGGGCGAGGTGCTGGATCTGGGCCTGGACGCGCCGTCTATCGGTCACGTCTTCCAGCGTCGTCGCCCAGCCGCCGTCCGGCGCACGCCGGTAGATCAGCTGGATCGTGCGCCCATCGGGCGTCGTGGTTTCGGTGTTCCGAACGCCGTCGTCCTTGGGATCGAGAAACCTCGCGCAATAGGCGTCGACGTCGCCGACAAAGGTGCCCTGCTGCTGGCGATGCAGGATGATGTCGCGCAGATGGCAACCGGGCTTGACGATATCCGGCGACATGCCGAACATGTCGATATATTGCTGGTTGCAGATCACCAGGCGGGCTGACGCATCGAACAGCAGCAGACCCTGGGTCATGTTGTTGATCGCAGTGTCCAGATGCTGGGTCTTCTCCGACAGCTTGTGCTGGGCGGCCGCGTGCTGGCGCCGCAACTGGCGCACGATCAGGAAGATCATGATGACGACGACGATGATCACGAGCGTCGCCGCACAAAACTGCAGCTTGGTCTGCGCCCGCCAGTCGGCAAGCGCGGTCTCGGTCTTGGTGGTCGCAACGATTAGGATTGGAAAATGCATCAACGGGCGGACCGCACCGACCTTGTCCTCGCCTTCCGAAGAGCTGGCGAAACGTCCCGAGATATTGCCGTTCAGGGCAATCGCACGTTGAAACGACGGCGACTTGGCGACGTTATAGCCGACCAGTTTGGCGTCTTTCGGATAGCGGGCGATGATGGTGCCGTCGCGGTGGATCATCGAAATCGCGGTGTCGCTGTTCAGCGCCAGCGAGCCGACAAACTCCTCGAAATGCGTCGGTTCGACGCCGCGGCTGGCAAAGCCGATGATCTCGCCATGGCGCCCGAGGATCTTGCGCGCGAACACCGTGGTCCAGACTTTCGTGACCTTGCTCACGACGGGTTCGACGATCACGTCGGGCGTCGGCTTTCCCGACGTAAATTCCTGGAAGTAGCGGCGGTCATGAACGTTGACATCCATCACCGGCCACATCTCGGAGGAATTGATCAGCCAACCCTTGTCGTTGAACAGGTTCAAGGCGCCGACATGCGGCAACACCGCCAGTTTGGTGCGCAGCATCTCATGCGCGTTCAAGGTCGACATCTTCTTTTCGAATTCATCCGATGTGCCGACCTGGTCCGCCCGCATGTAGGAGACGACGTCTTCATGCACATGCTGGAGATCGCTGAGCTGCTGGTCGAAATGGCGCGACAGCAGCAACGCGGTGTTGTTGAGTTCGCGCTCGGCGACTTCAAGCGCCCGTTCGCGGAATTGCAGCGCGAAATAGCCGGTCCCGACCATGATCGCGATCACCATCGCCGCGGCGCACAGGATGAGCCACTGGACCACGCCCAAACGTATCCGGGACAGCGCGCCGGCCATTGGCCGCAGCATGCTCCCCGCGATGACGCCCTCAGATGAATTAGCCGGCATTTCCCTTGCCCCCACAATCGCTTGTTGTAAGGGAACACAACCCAAGGGGGCGTTAGCAAAACCAGTTATCGCAAGGTTAAAACACCCCTTGCGGATCAGGCCATTTCCGCCGTTTCCGGAACTTCCGCCTCTTTCATCGAACACTCGATCAGGGCGCCGTCGACCGTAAAGGCGGAGAACGGAGAAAGCTCGGTCACGACCCGCAGCGCCGTGAAATATTGCGCATCCGCCGGGCTCTTGAGGAAAAAGCGAATATGGCCTGCCGTCATCGAATCCCGGGTCAGCCAGACGATGCCGCTGAACAGCGCCACCATGGTCTGGGCATATTGGCCGGCATCAGCGACGCCGAGCTCGTAGAGCGGAGAAACCACGATGAAACGTGCGCGCAGGATCGGGGTCGGGAACTTGCTCATCATCAGGCGGCTGACCTGGCAGGCCGCGTGAATCCGCTCGCCATCGGACAGGCAATACAGCGTCGGGTTATCGCCGTCCTTGGTCAGGGCGTCGAAAGCCGCGTAGCTGCCGTTCGCAAACGTGGAAAAATCCTCGCCGACGCTTTCAGCGTCCTTCTTCCATTGAGCCTTGATCGAACGCCAAGGCTTGTCGGGGCTCATTGGGAGCAGGCGCATGATTAACCGGTGGTTAATGCGGAATGGTTTCACTGCCATTTTACCGCGAGCGGCTAAACGTTTGCTTACGGCGCAGCCCGGCGACAGAGGATTTGTAGCGGCTCGCGTTGTTGCAGCCGGCGAATGTACCTTGTCCGCGGCGCCTCCCTGGGGGCATTGGCCTCCCATGTGGCGGTGATCCGCGCATTGAGGCAGCCAGCTGCACGCCAGACCCCGGCGGCGCGGTATCGGCCGACCCGGCCATTTGCTAGAATGGGCTTTTTATAGATGGGGTTTTGAAATGAAGCATTTCATTGCTGCCACACTGTTTTCCCTTGTCATCGCTTCACCCGTGCCAGCGCAAAAACTGGTCGACCCGGCCAGCGTCGCCCCTGAGTTCCGCGAGGCGGCCGAGAAACGCCGCGCCGAACAGATCAGACAACGCGACTGCGCCCGGAAGGCCGATCTCGAAAAGGTCCTGCGGCGCGAGCGAACCGCGTTCCTGGTTCATTGCCTCGAATCGGATGGCGGGAAATAACAGGCTGAGCCCCCGCTCCCGTCAGGCCCCGATGAACGATTTCACCCACTCCGTTGTCGCTGCCCTCGGGCTGATCGGCAGCCTCGATGCCGAACTGCTCGGCATCGTCTGGCTGTCGTTGCGCGTCAGCCTGTCGGCGAGCCTGATTGCGCTGGTGATCGGCGCGCCGCTCGGCGCGTGGCTCGCGATCAGCCGGTTTCGCGGCCGCCAGGCCCTGATCGTGCTCGCCAACGCGCTGCTCGGCTTGCCGCCGGTCGTCGCCGGGCTTGTGATCTATCTCCTGCTCTCGCGCTCCGGTCCGCTCGGCTTTGCCGGATTGCTGTTCACGCCGTCGGCCATGATCATCGCGCAGGTGATCCTGACCACGCCGATCGTGATTTCGCTGGTGCATCGCCCAGCGTCATTGCTGTGGGCCGAATACGCCGATCTCGCCCGCATCGACGGGCTTTCCAATTTCCGCAGCCTGGCGTTGCTGTTTGCGCTGGGCCGCGCGTCACTGCTGACGGCGTTTCTCGCCGCCTTCGGCCGCGCGATCGCCGAGGTCGGCGCCATCATCGTCGTCGGCGGCAATATCCGCGGCTACACGCGCTCGAAACCAGCAAGGGCGAATTGTCGCTCGCACTCGGGCTCGGGCTGATCCTGGTGACGCTCAGCATCACCGTCAGCACCGTGGCGTTCCTGCTAGTTGGTGGTGCTGGTAAAAAATAGCTGCTCGCCGCCGACCTTGTAGTCGGTGATCGCTGCTTGTCCCGCAGCCGAAATCAGCCAGTCGATGAAGGCTTGCCCGTCCTTGGCCTTGACGCCGGAATGCTTGGCCGGATTGACCAGCATCACGCCATACTGGTTGAACAGCTGCTTGTCGCCTTCGGTCAGGATCGCAAGCTCGCCGCGATTCTTGAACGCCAACCAGGTGCCGCGGTCCGAGATCAGATAGGCGTTGGAGGACGACGCCATGTTGAGCGCAGCACCCATGCCCTGCCCGATTTCGCGATACCAGTCGCCCTTGACCGCGGCGAGATCGACGCCCGCCACCTTCCAGAGCCGCAGCTCCGCCTCATGCGTGCCGGAGCGATCGCCACGCGACACAAAGGCGGCCTTGGCTTCGGCGATCTTGCGCAGGCTCTCGGCCACATCCTTTGCCCCAGCAATGCGCGCCGGATCGGCCTTCGGCCCGATCACCACGAAATCATTGTACATCACGTCGAACCGCTTCACGCCAAAGCCTTCGCCGAGGAATTTCTCCTCCGCGACCTTGTCGTGCACGAACACCACGTCGGCATCACCGCGCCGGCCGATATCGAGCGCCTGCCCGGTGCCGACGGCGACGACCTTGACCGCGACCCCGCTCGCCGCGGTAAAGCGCGGCAGCAGATGGCCGAACAGGCCCGATTGCTCCGTCGATGTCGTCGACGCGACGGTGATGGTGCGCTCCTGCGCCAATGCGCTACCGAAGGAAACGAGCGTTGAAAAGGCAAGGCTCATAAAGCCCACCGACAGAATCCGCTTCGACATCAATCCTCCCTCATCGCGCGTTCCAACCGGGCTTTGGCGGCCTCGTATTCGAGGTCACCTTACCGAACAATCCTTCCAACGGACAATGGCGGCAACCGTGTCCGGTTGTCGCTGGGCTAGGTCTTTAGTTGAGCCAGGAATGCACACAAGAAAAATCAGGGAGCCGGCCTTGCAATCGTTCAAAAAGGCAAATTGTCAGCCGGCATCGATCAGCGCGATCCCGAGATCCGCCCTCTTCTTGCGCCGCAGTGTTGCGGGGACTTCGGTCACCACGACCTCAAGCGTGGGCCTGACCGTGCCTGCGAGCAAATGGCCGCCGCGGGTCGATCCGTCGGACAATCCCAGTACGATGTGGATGTGAAGGCTGGCCTTGCCGTCATCGCCGACGGCAACGTCGCCGATCGCACTCAGCACTTCGCATTGTTCGTTGACCTCGATCTTCTTGTAGGTTTTGGCGGCGAAGTCGAACCAGCCGACGGTGGCCTTCTCGAAGGCGCCAATCGCGGTCAGCGATGCCGCGGTAATTTTCGCTTCATTCGCAAAGCGCGTCAGCGTCGCAAACGCTTCCTCTCCTGAATCCAGAACGACGACCTGGATCGTCCCGCCCTGGTCTTTCGAAACAAGCTTGCTATTCATGTTCGGTATCCCGATTTCCGCCTTGCGTGACCGCTCCTGGCCTTCCTTGACCAGCAACTCATCGCCAAGCATCTGTCCGATGATCGCTTCGGTTTGCGCTTCGGCTTTTTCCCTGAACTTGCTCATGGCGGCTCCTTCAAGGGAGAACGGCCCGGAGGCGGCAATGTTTCCGGTTCAGTCGATCAAAGATCGGCATTTCACAGGGTTCCGTCCGCCCTTGAGACGGTTCCGAACCGGTGTAACAATCCTGTCGCAGATCAAAACTAAACGGAGGCGACGGCGAACAGCCGGAACCGCTTCTCACGGGAAAAAATCCGATGCACCGCTCCATCGTGTTGCTGTCCGCCAGCCTGATCACGCTGACCGCAAATGCCGCGTCGGCGCAAAACGCCACGCCGCGCAATCTGATCCTGTTCGTGCCGGACGGTTTGCGCGGGCGCATCGTGACGCCACAGACCGCACCTGCGATGGCCGAGGTCCGCGACAAGGGCGTCAATTTCAGAAATTCGCACTCGCTGTTTCCGACCTTCACCATGGCGAACGGCTCGGCGATGGCGAGCGGACATTACCTCGGCGATACCGGCACCTTCTCGAACACGATCTATACCGGCTATTCCTCAGGTCCGGCCGGCGACACCGTGGTCCCCTTCATCGAGAACGACGCCGTGCTCGGCGACATCGACGAGCATTTCAGCGGCGATTACCTCAACGAGGAAACCATCCTGAAGATGGCGCGCGCGAAAGGTTTCTCGACCGCCGCAATCGGCAAGCTCGGCCCGACCCTGCTGTTCGACCACACCGACCGCGGCAAGAACACGATCGTGATCGACGATTCCACCGGCGGCAAGACGGGCGTTCCGCTGTCCGACGAGATGAAGGAAGCGCTGACCAAAGCCAACCTTCCGCTGGTGACGACGCCGCGCGGCGACAACAGCAAGGCCGGCGACGCCAAGACGCCGGGCACCACATCCGCCAATGTCGCGCAGCAGGCCTACATGGCCGACGTCGCAGCCAAGGTCGTGCTGCCGATGTTCAAGGCGCGCAACAAGCCTTTCGTGCTGGTGTTCTGGTCGCGCGACCCTGATGGCAGCCAGCACAATACCGGCGACAGCCTCAACACCATCACGCCCGGGATCAACGGCCCGACCTCGATGGCCGGCATCAGGAACGCCGACAACAATCTGGCCCAACTGCGCAAGGCGCTCGACGAGCTCGGCCTTGCCGCCTCGACCAACATCATGATCTCCTCCGACCACGGCTTCTCGACGATCTCGAAGGAGAGCAAGACCAGCCCGTCGGCGAAGATTTCCTACGACGATACGCCGAAGGATTTCCTGCCCATGGGCTTCCTCGCGATCGATCTGGCCAAGGCGCTGAACTTGCCGCTGTTCGATCCCAACAACAAGAACGCAGCCGTCGCCGACAACGCCCATCCCAGGGCCGGCAACGGCGTGCTCGGGAAGGATCCCACCAAGCCGGATCTGGTCGTCGCCACCAACGGCGGATCGGACCTGATCTATATTCCGGGCAAGGACCGCAAGCTCGCGGATCGCACCATCAAGGCGCTGCTGGAACAGGACTATGTCAGCGGCCTCTTTGTCGATGACGAGCTCGGCAACTTCCCGGGCACGCTGCCGATGTCGCAACTCGGTCTCAAGGGCAAAGCCGTCACACCGCATCCCCAGATCGTGGTCAATTTCCGCTCCTGGTCATCGGGGTGCGAGAGCCGACCAATTGCTCGGTGCAGGTTGCGGATACCATCCTGCGCCAGGGCCAGGGCATGCATGGCAGTTTTTCCCGCGGCGATACGCTGAACTTCACGGTGGCGATCGGGCCGGATTTCAAATCGGGCTATGTCGACGCCCTGCCCGTCAGCAATGCCGACGTCGGCGCCACCGCGGCGAAGATCATGGGGTTAACGCAGAAGCCGAAGGGCACCCTGATCGGCCGCGTCATGACCGAAGCGATGCCCAATGGCGCCACGCCTCAAGCCTATGCCGGCACCGTGACCTCAAAGCCGTCGGCCAATGGCCTGCGTACCGTGCTGAATTTCCAGCGCGTCGGCACCCAGCGCTATTTCGACGCCGCGGGCTTCCTTGGCCGCACGCTCGGGTTGGAAGCGGACGGCGGCAAACAGAAAACGGCGGGGAAGTAACCCCGCCGCGAAACCCTTCACCCGGTGCTTTTACGGATTCGTCCCGCGAAAGAAATCGGCGCCCGCTTCCGCCTCAAACCGCTTCGCCGATGGCTTCTGCAGCCACTTCAATAGCTCGCGGGCGCTGAAGGCGATCACCACCTCGTGGTGCCGCATGCCCTTGCCGCCTTTGACGAGACCGAGATCCCGCACCAGGCAGTAGCGCCCGCTGCTCATGCGGGTCAGGCGGCAACCTCTGAAGAAACCGAACATCGCGCCATGATGCATCGGGGCGCGACGGCGTCAATTCTTGACGGCGCGCGAATCTTTTTGCGCGCGTAGATTCGTCATGCGAACAAACGCAGCACAGATGCATGCGATCGAATCCAGATATTGTCGTCTTCAACCGAAGCGACGGAACGCGGTCGCGATCAGGGGATGAGCCAACGGCCCTTGTGGATGTCGAATTTCACCAGACCTTCGTCGCGCATTTTCAGCAGCAGCGACTGGCAGGCTTCCTCATTGGGGAGATTGGCGCGCCTCATGATCTCGTAAACCTTGAGCGGCTTCTCGCGAAGCGCACTCAGGATATTCTCGCGATCCTTCAGCATGACTAATCCCCTGCCCCAACCCTGACGTTCACCATTGAAGCGCCGCTTAGATCATAGCGAGCTTGATCTGACCATCTTCAATGTTGCCGGTCGCGAGCGCCGCGCGCGCCATCTTTTCGATCGCGAGCCAATTGGTGAGAAGATACTTCTGGGCCAGCGCCTTGGTCGGCAGGTCGGTTTGCAGAATGCAGTGCTGCCGCGCGTTCCCGTTCGCGATCTGAAAGGATACCGCTTGCGGTCCCTCACTGATTTCCTGTTCGGTGGGTGGAGCAACTTTCCGCATGCGCTATTCCCTCTGAGCGTCTGATGGACCGGCGATCGGCATCGACTGCCGTCCGTTTCCTGACCAGCAGGAACGAGCGGTCAGCCAGCCAGGGGCTGATCGACTTCGACCTTTGGGGAGCGTTTCGGCTTGTGGACCGCACTCGCTTGCGTATTTTGGACCGCCTCGGTCAACATAAGGCGCAGTTCCGCCTTCGTCTTCGGGGGCTGCTTCGTGATCGATGCTTTCCATTGTGCCATGAGAGTCTATATGGGGTGCCGGAGCGCGAATTAAACCCCGCTCGGCCTGTTAATCGCACGGCAAGGGCCTTCATAAGGCCGAATATCGGCGCTGCGACCTCCAGATACCGCGCAGGGACGTCAGCTACATCGTGAAAATTCGCCCGGGGTTGAGAATCTGGTGCGGATCAAGCGCGCGCTTTAGCGTCCGCATGGTCTCGATCTCTTCCTCGGTGCGGCTGATTTTGAGATAAGGCCGCTTCAGGATGCCGATACCGTGTTCGGCCGAGATCGAACCTTCGAAATCGCCGGTGATGCCGTAGACCAGCTTCGACACCTCGTCGCGCCGCTCCGGTGGCGGATGTTTGACATTGACGTGCAGATTGCCGTCGCCGGCATGGCCGAACACGATCGCATAGGCATCGCTGTGAATCGTCTTCACGGCCTTGTCGATGGCGTTTGCGAACGCTTCCATCCGGTCGATGGCGAGGCTGACATCAAACCCGACGCCGGCGAGGCCGAGCGCGCGGCCGAGTTCGACGGAGGAATCGCGGATCCGCCAGATCGCCGCGGCCGCCGCGCCCGAACTCGCAATCGTAGCATCGAGGATGATGTCTTCGCCAAGCGCCTCCTCGAGCAGCATTTCGAGACCGCGGCGCAGCCGTTCGGCATCGCTGCCGGATGCCTCGAACAGTACGTAGAAGGGCTGATCGGCCGGCAGCGGCCGGACCACGCCCTTCACCCGCTCGGTCGTGAGGCGGTAATAGCTGTTCCACATCACCTCGAACGCGGTGAGTTCGCCGCCGAGCCGCGTTCGCGCCAGCGCCAGCAGCGCGCGGACCTTGTCGAAGCTCGCCAGCCCACACAGCGCCACCTGTTGTTCCGCCGGCGCCGGAAAAATCCGCAGCGCGGCGCGCGTGACGACGCCGAGCGTGCCTTCGGTGCCGACGAATAATTGCTTGAGGTCGATCCCGGTGTTGTTCTTGATGTATTTGCGCACGCCCTTGAGAACGGTTCCATCCGCCAGCACGGCTTCGAGCCCGAGCACGAGATCGCGGGTCATGCCGTAACGGATCACGCGGTTGCCGCCGGCATTGGTGGAAATGTTGCCGCCGATCGTGCAGCTGCCGCGCGAGCCGAGATCGAGCGGAAACATCAAACCGTCCTGCTCGACCCGCTCCTGCAGCCGTTGCAGCGGCACGCCGGCCTGCGCGATCACCACCCCGCCGCTGGCGTCGACTTCCTCGATCGCGTTCATGCGCTCCATCGACAGCACGATTTCGTTGGGCTCCGGCATCGTGGCGCGGACCAGACCGGTCATGCCGCCCTGCGTCGTGACCGGCACGCGCGCCGCGTGGCACAGCGTCAGAATGCGCGACACGTCCTCCGTCGTGCGCGGCCGCACCACCGCGGCAGGCAGATCGACCGCGATGCCGGCCATATCGGTGTGATAGCGGGCGCCGATATCAGCGCCGGTCAGTATCGTCGTCGCGTCCAATTCGGCGCGAAGCCTGTCGATGATGGCCGCCTGCACGCTCCGCTCCGCTTGCTTGATCGACGGGAGCCCTTGAATCGCTCCCTTGCAAACGGAGTATTGGGATTTTTCGTCCGTGCCGCAATACCGGCGGGCGCACAAACTACCGCGCCAGTTCTGCGAGACGTCGCTCCAACCCGAGCCTGACGGCCGGCCATTCGCTATCGAGGATCGAGAATA
>JACDAG010000973.1 GCA_013695565.1 Bradyrhizobium sp. | reverse complement strand
CGCCATGGCTGAACAGCAACAGCGCGCTGCCGCCGGGGGCCTCGGCGGGGTGGAATTCGATACCGACCAGTTCCAGCACGGCTTGCGGCCGGTCCATATCGATATTGCGCGACTTGCAGGCCAGCACCCGGTCGAAACGGAGTGCCGCCATCATCCGGCGCGGGGCGGTGCCGCCGGCCAGCGTCTGCTCCCAGTCCAGCCGGTCGAGGCCGACCACCAGGCGCTTCTCGTCCTGGCGCCAGACGATGTCGGACGCCTGCACGCGGGCATCCTGCACATGCGCCGAGATCACCGCGAGATCATCGGCATCGAGCGCGATCAGTTTCAACTGTTCGGGGTCCGACATCCGCAAAACCTTTAATTTGCACGTATCCCTATCGCAAAACCGGTACCCACTTTTGCGGGATACGCGCGCTAGTCACTGATACGCTGGATCGAAGCGCCGCAGGCCGACAATTTTTCCTCCAGCCGCTCAAAGCCGCGGTCGAGGTGATAGATCCGGTTGACCATGGTCTCGCCTTCGGCGGCAAGGCCCGCGATGACAAGCGACACCGAGGCGCGCAGATCGGTCGCCATGACCGGCGCGCCGCGCAATGTCGCGGTGCCGTCGATGGTGGCAGTCTCGCCGTCGAGCGAAATCCGCGCGCCGAACCGCGCCAGCTCCTGCACATGCATGAACCGGTTCTCGAAAATCGTCTCGGTGATGACAGAGGAACCGCCGGCGCAGGCCATCAGCGCCATCAGCTGCGCCTGCAGGTCGGTCGGGAAGCCCGGGAACGGCGCGGTCGACACCGTCACCGGCCGGATGCCGGCGCCATTGCGGGAAACTTTTATCCCCTCCTTGTTGACGGCGATCACGGCCCCCGCCGCGGTCAGCACGTCGAGCGCGGATTGCAGCAACTCCGGCCGCGCGCCGGCCAATTGCACCTCGCCGCCGGTCATCGCCACCGCCATCGCATAAGTGCCGGCCTCGATCCGATCGGGCAGCACGGTATGGCGCGCGCCGTGCAGCTTTTCGACGCCTTCGATGACGATGCGCCGCGTGCCGGCGCCGGCGATGCGCGCGCCCATCTTGTTGAGGCAGTCGGCGACGTCGGTGATCTCAGGCTCGCATGCGGCGTTGCTGATGATGGTCGTGCCCTTGGCGAGAGTCGCCGCCATGAGTGCGACATGGGTGCCGCTCACGGTCACCCTGGGGAAATCGATCGGCGCGCCACGCAGGCCGCCAGGCGCTTTGGCAACCACATAACCGGCATCGATGGTCAGCTCGGCGCCGAGCTTCTCCAGCGCCATGATCAGCAAATCGACCGGCCGGGTGCCGATCGCACAGCCGCCCGGCAGCGAGACCTTGGCCTCATGCATCCGCGCCAGCAGCGGCGCGATCACCCAGAAGCTGGCGCGCATCTTCGAGACCAGTTCATAGGGCGCCGTGGTGTCGATGATATCGGCCGCCGAAATATGCAGGGTCTGGCCTTGGTACTCGCGGTCGCCGGGGCGCTTGCCGGCGGACATGATGTCGACGCCATGATTACTGAGGATGCGCTGCAGCTGCGCGACATCTGCGAGCCGCGGCACGTTGTCGAGCACAAGGGTTTCCTCGGTCAACAGGCCCGCGATCATCAGCGGGAGTGCGGCATTCTTGGCGCCCGAGATGGCAATGGTGCCGTTGAGCGGGCTTCCGCCGACAATACGAATGCGGTCCATGCCAAACCCTTTTGCTGTGCACAAACTATAGGCGCCACGCGCCCGGAAACAAAATCGCGAAAACAACCCCATGCAAAGTAAGATGGGCCGGTGGCAAGAGCCTCGAAATTTGCGGCTATTTCATGAGGTTGAGCCAATTTCGGGCCGGTTGGACCAACCCCGCCCGATTTGGTAGTGTTCAGCCTGTGACGCGGGATGTCGCGCCGCGCCGGGCTCCAGGAGCCTTCACCATTCCAGCACCAGGACCACGGTCGCCATGCCAAAACGCCGGCTGCTGCTTGTTGTCATCATCATGGATTTGCTCGCAATGCCCGCGTTCGCTTCGGATCTGGTTCTGCTGCATGCCGCGGGCAGCCTGCGCGGCGCGCTCGGCGTGCTCTTCACCACCCACGATCCCAACCACGCGCTGCGCGCCGCCGACCGCGCCTACATGCTGCGCGGCGGCGAGCGCCTCGCCGAGGGACCGATCAAGGAAATTCTGACGCAGGAACGGCTGGAAGCGCTGTACGGTGCGCCGGTGCGGGTGATCAGGGATGCGGATGGAACGGCGTTCGTGCCGGGGTGATCACTATACGTCGTCCCTGCGAACGCAGGGACCCATAACCTCGGGGTGCAATTATTTTATAGGCTGATCGTTGTCTTTCTTTTTGACGATGCCGGGCGCGGCGTTTGGTTCCCTGCGTTCGCAG
>JACDAG010000952.1 GCA_013695565.1 Bradyrhizobium sp. | reverse complement strand
TCATCAATGTCAGCTCGGTGATCCTCGCCAACCTCGTGGTCGGCGCGAACGTCGTTCCCGAATTCTTGCAGCAGGACTGCACACCAGAGAAGCTTTCGCAGGTGCTGCGCGAACTGCTCGGCGAATCCGCCCTGCGTCGAAAGCAGCTCGACGCGTTCGCCAAGATCGACCAGATCATGTCGACCGGCAATTTGCCACCGAGCGCGCGCGCGGCCGACATCGTGCTCGCGACAATGCGAAAGGCGCGGCGTCCGGGTTAACCCTTCGGCGCCTTGCCTTCCGGCCACTCCGGCAACTGATCCTTCGGATCGAACCAGGTCGCGCAATCCGATCGCCAGATGTGCGCGACGGGCCGATTGGTGATCGGCGTATCCAGGCATCCCATCCGCAGCAGGATGTTGTCGGTGCCGGCGCGCTCGGCGACGACATGCGAGCCGCATTGCGTGCAGAAATAGCGCTGCTTGCCGGGCGAGGATTCAAATCCCCTCAGCAGGGTTTCGCCCTTGGTCCAGCGAAAGCGGTCGCGCGGAACGTTGGTTACGGTGGAGAAGGCGGAGCCATGCGCCTTGCGGCAGGTGGCGCAGTGGCAATGCACGATGACGCCGGGCTCGGCGTCGACTTCATAGGCCACGCTTTTGCATAGGCAGCTTCCGGTGAGCATCGGGGCCTCCGTAGTCCGTAGGATGGGTGGAGCGCAGCGATACCCATCACCTTCGTAACCAGCAAAGGGTGGATATCGCTGCGCTCCACCCACCCTACAAGACCACAAACGAAAAGCCGGATGCTATTACCGCATCCGGCTTTCCTAATCGCGTATCCGTGACGCCCTTACTTGCGCTTGGCCATGTCGACATAGTCGCGGCGGGCGACGCCGGTGTAGAGCTGGCGCGGACGGCCGATCTTCTGCTGCGGGTCCTCGATCATCTCGCTCCACTGGCTGATCCAGCCGACGGTGCGGGCGACCGCGAACAGCACGGTGAACATCGAGGTCGGGAAGCCCATCGCCTTCAGCGTGATGCCCGAATAGAAGTCGACGTTCGGGTAGAGCTTGCGGTCGATGAAGTAGGGATCGCTGAGCGCGATCTTTTCCAGCTCCAGCGCCACCTTCAGCATCGGGTCGTCGCCGTGGCCGGTCTCGGCCAGCACCGCGTGACACATCTTCTGCATGATCTTGGCGCGCGGATCGTAGTTCTTGTAGACGCGGTGTCCGAAGCCCATCAGGCGGACTTCGCTGTTCTTGTCCTTCACCTTGGCGATGAACTCGGGGATATTGTCGACCGAGCCGATGTCGGAGAGCATCGCCAGCGCGGCTTCGTTGGCGCCGCCATGCGCCGGTCCCCACAGGCAGGCGATGCCGGCGGCGATACAGGCGAACGGATTGGCGCCGGAGGAGCCGGCGATACGCACTGTGGAGGTCGAGGCGTTCTGCTCGTGGTCGGCGTGCAGGATGAAGATCTTGTCGAGCGCGTCAGCCAGCACCGGGTTGATCTTGTACTCCTCGCAGGGCACCGCAAAGCACATGTTGAGGAAGTTCTCGGCAAAGGTGAGCGAGTTCTTCGGATAGATGAAGGGCTGGCCGACGGTGTATTTGAAGGCCATCGCGGCCAGCGTCGGAACCTTCGCGATCATGCGCATCGAGGCGATCATGCGCTGCTTCGGATCGTTGATGTCGGTAGAGTCGTGATAGAACGCGGCGAGTGCGCCGACGGCAGCGACCATGATGGCCATCGGATGGGCGTCGCGGCGGAAGCCCTGGTAGAAGCGGGCCATCTGCTCGTGAACCATGGTGTGGTGGATCACGCGGCTGTCGAAATCTTCTTTCTGCGCCTTGCTGGGAAGCTCCCCATACAGCAGCAGGTAGCAGGTTTCGAGGAAATCACCCTTTTCGGCGAGCTGCTCGATCGGATAGCCGCGGTATTCCAGGATGCCGGCGTCGCCATCGATATAGGTGATCTTCGACTGGCAACTGCCCGTGGACGTGAAGCCGGGGTCGTAGGTGAACATCCCGGCCTGGCCGTAGAGCTTGGCGATGTCGATGACATCTGGCCCCACCGTGCCGCTGATGATCGGGAAATCGTAGGTCTTGTTACCTACCGTGAGCGTCGCTGTTTTGCTGGATTTTGCGTCCATCGTGAAGTCCCCGATGAAATCGTTGCGAAAACCGGGCTGCCCCGATGCCGTTTTTGAGGCAGGAAAGGAGGCAGGCCGGGTGTCTAGAAGGCGGCTTCAAAATGCGTAGCTTATTGCCCTGTGCACTGCAAGATGGACGCAATAGGCACATGGCAGGGGCTCACATAGCGTTTTCCAGCGAAGTGGGCGCCCGGTTCGCGTGAAGAAAACGCGTCAATACAGGAATTAGGCGCCGGCCTGATCGGCGAGCCGGGCGAGGCACTGATCCCGCCCCAGCACCGCCAGCACGTCGAAGATGCCGGGCGACGTCGTCCGTCCGGTCAGCGCCACCCGCAGCGGCTGGGCGACCGCGCCGAGCTTGAGGTTATTCTGCTCGGCGAAATTCCGCATGGCGGCCTCGGTGGTCTCCGAACCCCAGTCGGAAACGGCCTCCAGCGCAGTGCGGAGTTGGCCGATCAGTGCGCGGGTTTCCGGTGTCAGCAGCGCCGCCGCCTTCAGCTCGAGCTCGAGCGGCCGGTCGGCGAAGATGAAGTACGAACCGGCGATCAGCTCGAGCAGCGTTTTGGCGCGCTCCTTCAGGCTCGGCATCGCCCGCAGCAATTGCGCCCGCGTGATGTCGTTGAGCTTGGCCTTCAGCTCGGCGCCGTCGGGGACGTAATCCAGCAACTGCTCGAACATGGTCACGAGCGCGGAATCGTCGGCCTGGCGAATGTAGTGGCCGTTGAGGTTTTCCAGCTTGGCGAAATCGAAACGCGCCGCCGAACGCCCGATCGCGGGCAGATCGAAGGCGTCGATCATCTCCTGGGTGGAGAAGATCTCCTGGTCGCCATGGCCCCAGCCGAGCCGGACCAGATAATTTCGCAGTGCCGCCGGCAAATAGCCCATGGCGCGATAGGCCTCGACCCCGAGCGCGCCGTGGCGCTTCGACAGTTTTGCGCCGTCGGCGCCATGTATCAGCGGGATATGGGACATGTTCGGAAGGGCCCATTCCAGCGCGTCGTAGATCTGCTTCTGGCGCGCGGCGTTGATCAGATGGTCGTCGCCCCGGATCACATGGGTGATGCCCATGTCGTGGTCGTCGACCACCACGGCCAGCATATAGGTCGGGTTGCCGTCGCCGCGCAGGAGCACGAGATCGTCGAGGTTCTCGTTCTGCCAGACCACGCGGCCCTGGACCTGATCCTCGATCACGGTCTCGCCGGTCAGCGGAGACTTGAGGCGGATGGTGGGCTTCATGCCCGCGGGCGCCTCGGAGGGATCGCGGTCGCGCCACAGGCCGTTATAGAGGCGCGTGCGGCCCTCGGCGCGCGCGCTCTCGCGCATCGCCGTCAGTTCCTCCGGCGTGGCGAAGCAGTGGTAGGCGCGGCCGCTGGCGAGCAGGGATTCGGCGACCTCGCGGTGACGGGCGGCACGGCTGAACTGGTAGATGACGTCGCCGTCCCAATCGAGCTCCAGCCAGCGCAATCCATCGAGGATCGCGGCAATGGCCGGCTCGGTCGACCGCTCGCGGTCGGTGTCCTCGATCCGCAGCAGCATCTTGCCGCCATGCTTCTTGGCGTAGAGCCAGTTGAACAGCGCGGTGCGGGCGCCTCCGATGTGGAGGAAGCCGGTCGGCGAGGGGGCAAAGCGGGTGACGACGGAATCAGTCATGATTGGGGCAGGGCCTATGCTTGCAGGGCCTATGTTGAACGGCCGTGGTGTATAGCAGGACCGTGCATAACTAAAGTCTCGTCATTTAAGTCTTTCCCGGGCAAAGCAGGCTTGGCGGCCCGGGGCGAATTTGGCAGAAGGGCCGCTTATCCGAGCGGGAACAGTCAATGACCACCACAGAACCGGCAGCGGCAGAAGCAGGGCGCGATTTCATCCGCGACATCGTCCAGGCCGACCTCGACTCCAAAAAGCATAGCCGGATCGTGACCCGATTTCCGCCGGAGCCGAACGGCTACCTGCATATCGGCCACGCCAAGTCGATTGCCCTTAATTTCGGCATCGCGCAGGAGTTTGCCGGCAAGTGCCATCTGCGCTTCGACGACACCAATCCGACCAAGGAAGAGCAGGAATATATCGATTCCATCCAGGCCGACGTGCATTGGCTCGGCTACGACTGGGGAACCGACCTCTATTACGCCTCGGACTATTTCGAGCGGCTGTATGACTGGGCGGAAGGCCTGATTAAGGCTGGCCACGCCTATGTCGACGACCAGTCGCAGGAGGAAATCCGGGTCAAGCGCGGCACCCTGACCGAGCCCGGGCGCAACAGCCCGTTTCGCGACCGCACGGTCGAGGAA
>JACDAG010000934.1 GCA_013695565.1 Bradyrhizobium sp. | reverse complement strand
GTCTGGGTCAACCGCGAGGAGAAGAAGCGCCCCGGCTTCCTCGAAGCCGGCGACATCGACGCCGCGCTGACCACTGCGACGGCAATCGGCGACGACACGCTGCAGCGGCAGGCGACCGGCAGGGTGGTGCCTGATTCATTCACCCACGGGTCCGCCGCGCAGCGCAAACAATGGTTCCTGACCGGCTACAAGCAGGGCACCGTGGAGTCCTGCAATACATTTGGCGCGGGGGCGCTGTAGAACGCGTCATGCTATAGAACGCGTCATCCCCGCGCGAACGCAATTGCGTTCGTCGCTGGAGATGCTCGCCTCTTCGGCGAGCCTCGAAGGATAACGCGCCCGTAGCCATCCTTCGAGGCGCGCAAGAGCGCGCACCTCCCGAGTGAACGCAAGTGCGTTCATCCGGGGATGACGTCGGAGTTTGAGGTGAAACAATCATGTCCTCCATCGACGAAACAAAAACATTCATCCCGCTCAACATCGCGGTGCTGACGATCTCGGACACGCGCTCGCTTGCCGATGACAAGTCGGGGGCGACGCTGGCGGAGCGGCTGACGGCCGCGGGTCACCATCTCGCCGCGCGCGAGATCATCGTCGACGACGTCGATGCGATCCGCGTCATTATCCGGCGCTGGATCGCCGACGCTGGTGTCGATGCGGTCATCACCACCGGCGGCACCGGCTTTACCGGTCGCGACGTCACGCCGGAGGCGGTCGAACCGCTGTTCGAGAAGCGGATGGATGGTTTTTCGATCGCGTTTCACATGCTGAGCCACGCCAAGATCGGGGCGTCGACGGTCCAGAGCCGCGCCACCGCCGGTGTTGCGGGTGCCACCTTCATCTTCTGCCTGCCGGGCTCGCCCGGCGCCTGCCGCGACGGCTGGGACGGCATCCTTGGCCCCCAACTCGATTACCGCACGCGGCCCTGCAATTTCGTCGAGATCATGCCGCGGCTCGACGAACATCTGCGCCGCCCGAAGGCACAGGGCGCGTCGGTTTAGTCAGTTCGTAGTTCGTAGGATGGGTAGAGCGCAGCGAAACCCATCATGACGAGTCCCGGTGTCGCGATGGGTATCGCTGCGCTCTACCCATCCTACAGATCCACGAGCATAATTCCCGCACCGCGTTCCGCATGGCCTCGTCGCGAAGCAGTTTTGCCATCTTCTTGTAGAAAGCGATGATCTCCGGCGTGATGCGCCGCGATCCGTCGCGGCGCTCGCGGCTCACAATTCCATCTCCCAGGTCTCGCCGATCAGGCTTTGACCAAAACTGCGATGCGGCTCGGTCGCGACCCGCGCGAAGCCGGCATTTTGATAGATGCTGCGGGCGGCGACCAAATTGCTCTGGGTCCACAGCGTGATCTTGCGATAGCCGGTGGCTCGCGCGAACGCGACGCATTCGGCGACCAGCCGTTGACCCAGCCCATGCCCGCGTCCGGCCGGATCGACCAGCAGCAGACGCAGTTTCGCGACCTCGTCGTTATGCTTGACCAGAAAGACCGAGCCGACCGGCACGCCATCCAGTTCGGCGATCCAGCAGCGCTCCCGCGAGGCGTCGAACGAGGTCAGGAATTTCGCCGCGATCTCCGCCACCAGCGCTTCGAACGAAGAGTCGAAACCATATTCGCTGGCGTAGAATGCGCCGTGGCTCTGCACCACCCAGCCCATGTCGCCCGGGCGGTGATTGCGCAGGATCGCAGGCTTGGATGCCGTGTCGGGCTGGCCGAGCAGCCGCTCGATCTCGGCCATCGCGCTGACGAGCTTTTGGCTGCCGCCGCGTGGCAACGCCCCCAGCATCGCCCCGACGTCGTCTTGCATACTGCGCTCGAGTTTGGCGAAGACCTGGCGTCCCTTGGCCGTCAGGGCGAGCTGGAATTGCCGCCGGTCCGCCGGCAGCGGTTTTCGGGTGATCAGTCCGCTTTCATCGAAGTTCTGCACGATCCGGCTGAGATAGCCGGCATCGAGGCCGAGTTCGGCGCCGATCTCCTTGGCCGAGAGCTCTTCCCGATAGGCGAGCTCGTACAGAACCCGCGCTTCGCTCAGCGAGAACGGGCTCTTCAGGAGCTGCTGGTCGAGCACGCCGAGCTTGCGGGTGTAGAAGCGGTTAAAGGCGCGGACCGCCGCGACCTCCTGGTCGGAATGGTTCTGGGACATGGCACACCTCGATACTTGCCATTGTCAAATAATTATTTGACTTTGGCAAGTATATTCGCGTGCAAGCCGCTGATTCTTACTTTGCATGGGGTTGTTTTCGATATTTTGAGTCTGGGCGCACTGCCGACAGGCGCTGGCTCGAGATGGCTAGGCCACCATCATGATCCGGCTGCGCAGCATGGTGCGGGAGCGCCGGCCCAGCTGCCGCAGCAGCCGCGCCTCGGAGCGACGGACATCGGGCCGGTAGCCGCCGAGCCGGTCGTAATGATCGTGCGCAATGAGCAGGCCCTGTTCCGCCGAGGGACCCGTGATCATGCGGGCGACGAATTTGAGGCCGTCGCGGAATCCGGCATCGCTGTAAGGCGAGCGGGCATAGCGGAAAATCCCGGCGCGGGGCCGGCCGCTGGTCGAGACGCCCTGGATGAATTGCGCGGTCTCTTCGATCCAGCCCGAATCGAGCACCGCGCCGGCATGCAGGAACATCAGCCAGGGTGAGCGCGCCTGGCGTGCGCCTGCCGCCAAGGCCGCGGCGCGAGTGCCCTCAAAGGCCATGAAGCGGCAGCCGGCCACATCGGCCACCCGCTCGATCACGCCGCTCGCGGATCGGTCGACCAGCAGGACCTCACGGATCAACCCCGCAGCCGCTCCCGGCACCAGCGCCGCCAGCGTGGCGACGGCGGGCTGCTCGACGCCCTCGGTGGGAATGATCACGCTCAGCATGAATTGAGGCTTCGTTGGCTCAAACGGTTAAAAACGCCGCTTGTTATCACCTTGTCACATTCAACACATCCGCTGGCGTGCAGTTTTTTGCGGCAGATGCGCTGTGGATTTTCTTTTTGATGTTCTTGATTTGTTCTCAAAGCGTGTTACGTTCCAATCATGAGCCGAGCATCCTCTCATGCCCTCAAGCACCCGCCGGTCACGGCGCCCTCCGATCCGGCGGGTGCGACTCCTTTTCCTGAACTGCAAGTTT
>JACDAG010000929.1 GCA_013695565.1 Bradyrhizobium sp. | reverse complement strand
CACGCGTAGCGTTGTCGCCGATGCAGACGTGAAAACGTTGGCCCTCCATGTTCGCGACGGGGTCGAAACGCTGAACAATGAGGTCGAGCGCCTTCTGGCCGATGCGGTTCTCGGATTGGTCGAAAATGGAAATGCCTCCCGATGTCCCTTCGGCTCTTTCGACCGCATCCAGCACGACCAGCCCGTGCCCGCCCGCGCCAATCAGAAAGATGGGTTCAGTAGACATTGGTTTTCGCAACTGACGATTGGGAAAGATCAATCTGGGCCAGCAGGGAGGCGATCCGCTCTCCCGCCCGACCGTCGCCATAGACATTACTGCGATCAAACCGCACCGCTGCCAGGGCGAGCGTAAGCGCTTCATCAAGGCCGCCGCGATCGACACCGCAATCGATGACGTTGGCATTGCGCTGGCGCAGATTTTGCCGCGATCCGATGTTCACCACCGGCGTCCCGAAACTCGCGGCCTCGATGATGCCACTGCTCGAATTGCCGACGAGAACATCGCACGCCGCAAGCCACGACAGGAATTCCGGCCGCGGCAAATGCGTGGCGAGACCGATGTCGCCCGCCAATGCGCGCTCCTCGAGCACCTTGCGCACGCCGGCGCTGCCGGCATCGGAATTGGGTTTAAGGGCCATGATCTGAAAGCCCTTCGCCAGGACGGCGTCGACGATGTGCGCGGCATGATCAGAAGAGATCTCGGCTTCCTGCAGTACCGGATGATATACCAGCAGCGCCACCGGCCGGGCCGGATCAAAACCTGCGCCCGCGCACAATTTCTCAAGGCCTGTCAACGCGGCATCCTTGAGGTCGTCGAGCCCGGGCGCACCGACGACGGAGATTCGATCGGCGACCTCGCCCATGCGGACCAGCCGGATCTTGCTCTCATCCGTGGCGACGAAGTGAAAATGCGCGAGCTTGGAAATCGCATGGCGCACCGGCTCATCAACGGTGCCGGACCTTTCACCACCATGAATATGAACGACCGGAATGTCGAGATGAATGGCCGCCAGCGCTCCGGCCAACATCTCGCCGCGATCGCCCAGCACCAAAACAATGTCGGGATCAATTTTCTCGAGCGCCTCGACGAACCCGATCAACATTCGTCCGACATTCCTGGCCATCCGCGCGCCGGTCGGCAACCCGTCTTCGACGGCGACGCGAGCCGCAACGGGCAGGCCTGCCCCCTCGATTTGAACGACCGTCAGTCCGTATTCGGGGAGTAAATGCATTCCGGTGACAATGAGCGAGAGTTCAAGCGTCTCCGACTGCTGGATGCGCTGCAGGGTCGACTGCATCAGGCCGAAATCGGCGCGCGTTCCGGTGATGTAGCAAACCTTTCGCACAGTCATGCAATATCCGACCAATGCACGGTTTCGCCGGCCGGAATGTGCCGCGCGGATTTGCGCCCGATCACTTTGTCAAGGTCGATCGGCGAAATGCCGGTGCCCGGCCGCATCAGGGTGACGTCGTCCCTGCTGACAGTAGCACCGGCAGCAAGCGGACGAACGGTGGTGACGCTGCGGCGAACCAGGTCGCGGACGGGAAGTTCGGATGCCGTCGGGGCCTTGATGTCCGATCCCAGCGCCACTTCGACATCGCGGATTTGCTGCACCAACGTCGCAAGCTGATCGGGTTCGAGGGAGGCCTTGTGGTCGGGTCCGGGCAATTCGGAATCGAGGGTAAAATGCTTTTCGATCACTCTCGCCCCGAGCGCGACCGCCCCGGTCGAGACCGCAAGGCCCAGCGTGTGATCGGAGTAACCCACCGGCAGGCGGGTGGTCCTTGCCATGGTGTTCATGGCCCGCAGATTGACGTCTACGTTTTCGGCCGGATAGTTCGAGGTGCAGTGAAGAATGGTGACGATGTCGCTCAACGGCTCGGCGAAACCAAGGCTTTCCCGCGCCGCGCGGATAATTCCGATGGCGACGACGACTTCATCAAGCTCAGCCATCCCGGTTGAAACGATCAGCGGCAACCCCTTGGACGCCATGTGCCGGAGCAACGGCGCGTTGGTGATTTCGCCTGAAGGGACCTTGATGCGCTTGATGCCGAGAGCGACGAGAAAATCGAGCGATTCGTCATCGAATGCCGTGGACATGAACTCGATACCGAGTTCGGTGCAGCGTGCGAACAGGCGCTGGTGCAGACTGTCCGACATCTCAAGCAGCTTGAGCATGCCGTGCTGGTCGCCATCGCCAGTCGCCTGTTTCTGATACTCGGCCTTTTCGGCGCCCTTACGCGCCAGCTTGTCGGCAGAAAAGGTCTGGAACTTGACGGCATCGGCACCGCTTTTGGCGGCGGCCTCGACCAGTTCCAAGGCCATTTTCTCGTCGCCGTTATGATTGACGCCGGCCTCGGCGATGATGAAGGTTTTCATGGCGATCTGCCGTAATGTTTTGCCAGAGCCTCGGCGGCAACCCAGTCTGCCTCGGTATCGATATCGACCGCCTCGTAAGGCTGATCGCAGAGAACCCCGACCGTGCGGGGAGGGAAAAAACTTCCCTGCGTTTCTAACACAGTCGCGCGGATAAGGTACATGTTGCCGGCGATATGGACCACAGGTGGAAGGTCCTGCGACCGCAGGCTGATTTCCTTTCCATCGGCGAAGGGTCGCAGTTTTCCGCCCTCCTCCCAATGGAAAGCATGGTTCGGATGGGGATGGGCCGGCGCGACGCCGATCACGGCATCGTCGACGTCGCCATCGATATGGGCGAAAGCCTCAATCCATCGTGACGGCTCGCGGACCGGCGAGGTCGGCTGCAGCAACGCGACCAGATCAAAAGTGTTTCCGCTCTGCCGCTCCCGGGCCAGGATGTCGAGCACGACCGCCGCCGAGGTCGCCGTGTTGGAGGCAAGGGCCGCCGGCCGCAGGTAGGGCACATCGATGCCTTCGGCCCGGCTTGCATCAGCGATCTCTTCTGAGTCGGTGGAGACGATAACCTTGTCGAACCGCTGCTGCCGTTGGGCAAAGCGGATCGACCAGGCAATCAAAGGAACGCCGAGAAAGCTTTTCGTGTTCTTGCCGGGCAAGCGTTTCGAACCACCGCGAGCCGGAATGATAGCCATCGTCTTCACTGCGAACCACGCTATCGCGAGAGGAATTCTTTCAGCATTCGCAACCCAACCGTGCCGCTACGCTCGGGATGAAACTGGGTTGCGGTGACATTGTCGCGTTTGACCATCGCACTGATGCGGTGACCGCCATAGTCGCAATCGGCGAGCCGGTCATCGTCGTTCGCGGGCTGTGCGGCAAACGAATGCACGAAATAGACAGCAGGACCTTCCGTTCCGAAGGGCTCAAGCAGGGTTTTTTTCCAGCTGCGGCCGGCCTGTGGCTGGATCAGATGATTCCAGCCGATGTGCGGTACGCGCTGCGAGGCACCGTGGGTATTTGTGTTGGAAATCATCCGCACGCGTCCACGCAGAACACCGAGGCCGGGCGTCTCGCCGAACTCCTCACTTGCCTCAAACAGGATCTGCATGCCGACACAGATGCCAAGCATCGGACGCCCGGACCGGACGAATTGATGGATGGCTTCGCCGTGGCCGAGACGGTTGACCGCACGCATGCATTCGGAGAATGCCCCCACCCCGGGAACCACTAACCGTTCGGCTGCCACGGCATCCTTGGGATCTTCGGTAACATGGACGTCGGCGCCCGCATGCTCCAGCGCGCGGGCAACGTTCAGCATGTTACACATGCCGTAGTCGAGCAATGTGATCTTCGTGGCCATTAAACCTGCCTAACAGCCAATCCGGCCTTCAGCGCGGCAGCCCGGATGTCACCCAATTGCAAACGCTTATAGTGCAAGGTGTCGGCCATAGAAATCCCGTCGGGCCGGGCCGATTCGGCCACTTTCAGGAAGTCCTCGATGCTGCCCATGCCGCCGCTGGCGATCACGGGCACCGTTGCCAGCTTGCTGACCTGGCTGATCAAATCGATGTCGAACCCCTTTCGGGTCCCCTCCCTGTCAACCGAGGTCAAAAGAATCTCGCCTGCGCCCATTTCCACGCCACGCTGGACCCACTGCAGTACGTCCAGCCCCGTCCGTTCCCTGCCATTGTCTGTGTAGGCTTCCCATTTGCCCTTGGCGACCTGCTTGGCCTCAATCGACAAAACCATGGCC
>JACDAG010000918.1 GCA_013695565.1 Bradyrhizobium sp. | reverse complement strand
CGATTGCACTGACCTCATTGCGCACCGTGATCGCCGGACTGTGCTCGCTGGTATTGCTGATCGTGCTTCGCCGCCCGTTGCCGCCCCGCGCGCTGTGGCCGCAGCTCGTGATCATCATGCTCTGCGTCGCCATCCTGTTTCCGTTGCTGATGTCACTGGGCGTGCAGACCGTCGATGCCGCGCATGGCGGCGTGGTGTTCGGGATCATGCCAATCGCGACCGCCCTGGTCGCGGTCATGATCACCCATGAACGGCCGCGGCCGTTGTTCTGGATCGCTTCGTTCGCGGGCGCAGCCTTGGTGATCGCGTTTGCGCTGCGACAAGGCGGTGGCGCGCTGTCGGTCGGCGATCTGTTCCTGCTCGCGGCGGTCGTCGTTTCCGGTATCGGTTACGCCTTCTCCGGCCGGCTCGCCTCGCAGATGCCGGGCTGGGAAGTCATCAGCTGGGTGCTGGTGATTGCGTTGCCGATCTCGATCCCCGCCGCCGCGCTGACGATGCCCGCTGACGTCACCCATATTCCCATAAAACCGTGGCTCGGGCTGCTCTATGTCGCGCTGTTCTCGCAATGGATCGGCTTCTTTGCCTGGAATGCCGGCATGGCGATCGGCGGCATCGCCCGCGTCTCGCAGGTTCAATTGCTGCAGCCCTTCGTCGTCTTTGCGCTCGCCGCTGTGTTCAACGACGAGACCATCACGCCGCAGATCGTGCTGTTCGCCGCCGGCGTGGTCGCAACCGTTGCGATCTCGACGCGGACGCGCGGGAGCAGAGCACCCGATCGTCCGCCGCCGACATCCGCTGTCGCCGTCACGCCGCCGGCAACACGGACCTGAGCGGCGTCAGCCGCTTTTTGAACTCCAGATGCAGCAGCCACACACTCAACACCGCCTGCAACATCGTCGTCAGGTTCGACACGTACCAGACATATTCGATTCGAAATCCTGGCCGTGCCGACAGCCAGAGCACCGGCAAGGCGTACGTGATCAGACGGAAGGCCGAACTCCACAGCACCGGCTTGGTGTTGCCGAGCCCCTGGAACATGCTGGAGCACACGAAGTTGAAGCCCTGCGCGACGAGGTTCAACGAGACCATCTGCAGGAACAGCACGGCGACTGCCGTCGTTTGAGGGTCGCTCTCGAAACCGGTCAGCAGCAGGCCGGGCCGCCATTGCGCCAGGATCGTGATCGCGATCATCACGACGGTGGCGATCAACGCCGCCTTGGCAAAGGTTTCCTTCACGCGTGCGGCATTGCCGGCGCCGAAATTCTGTCCGGCGATCGGCCCGGCCGCGAGCGCAACGGCCAGTGCGGGCATCTGGATGAGGCCGAGCACACGCGTCCCGATGCCGAAGCCGGCCTGCGCCACCGCGCCGAAATCGCGCAGCGCGTAATAGATCACGCCCATCCAGACGAAGATGATCGCGAATTCGCCGCCGGCCGGCAGGCCGACATTGAGGATGCGTTGCCAGTGCCGGAGTTGCGGACGCAGTTGCGCAAAGTCGACGCCGACATAGCGCTCCAGCCTGCGAAAATACATCCACAGCATCAGCACGGCGAACAGCATCGCGATCGAGCTCGCAAGTCCGGCGCCGGCGACCCCGAGCGGGCGGCCGGTTCCCCAGCCCGAGATCAGGACCGGCGCCAGCGCGATATTGATCATCACCACTGATATCTGCACGATCATCGTGGGTCGCACGATGCCGGTGCCGCGCAGCGCGGCCCCCATCACCTGCGTGGCGAATTGCAGCACCAGCGCCGGCACGAACCAGAGCAGATATGTCGTGCCCGCCGCAACGGTAGCCTCGTCGGCGGCGACCGTCCGCATGTAAGCGCTTGCGAACACAGATACCGCAACCCAGGTCAGCAGCCCGCACACGGCTGCGAGGCCGAGCGACTGGTTATAAACCAGATTGGCATCCGCCCGATCCTTGCGGCCGACGGCCTGCGAAATTAGCGCGACGGTGCCGACGCCGAGCACCTGCATCAGCCCGTTGATCAGGAACGCCAGATTGCCCGCCGCCGATACACCCGCGACGGCAGCCTCGCTCACCCCGGCGACGAAATAGAGGTCGACGAGCTGGCAGATCATGATCGTGACCATACCGGCGACGATCGGCGGCGCCATGTTCAGGATATGGCTCACGATGGAGCCTTGCGTCAGGTCTTTCATTTCAATCCATTCCCGGCGCGCGGCCTCGGAACGTCCGAGGCCACGCGCCGCATTGCCATTTAGTCCGCCGCCGTAATGCGGCCGAACTCCGTTGCCTGCCGCTCGAACAGCCCGCGATAGATGCCGCCAGCGCGTGCCGTCAGTATCGCGTGGGTGCCCTGCTCGACGATCTCGCCGCGATCGAACACCAGGATCCGGTCGAGGCTGCGCACCGTCGACAGCCGGTGCGCGATCACGATCGAAGTGCGGCCTTTCATCAGCCGCTCCATCGCCTGCTGGATCAGGCCTTCCGATTCCGAATCCAGACTCGACGTTGCCTCGTCCAGGATCAGCACCGGCGCATCGGCGAGGAACGCCCGCGCCAGCGCGACGCGCTGCCGCTCGCCGCCCGACAGCTTGACGCCGCGTTCACCGACCAGCGTGCCGTATCCTTTCGGCAGCCGCAGGATGAACTCATGCGCATTGGCGAGTCGCGCCGCCTGCTCGATCGCAGCCGTGCTGGCGCCCGGCCTGCCATAGGCGATGTTCTCCGCCAGCGAACGGTGAAACAGGATCGGCTCCTGCTGCACGATCGCGATCTGGCTGCGCAGCGAATGCTGCGTCGCCTTGGCGATGTCCTGCCCGTCGATCAGGATCTTGCCGCCGCCGATGTCGTAGAGCCGCTGCACCAGTTTGACGAACGTCGTCTTGCCCGAACCCGAACGGCCGACCAGGCCGACGCGCTCACCGGCGCGGATATCGACCGACAAGCCGTCATACAGCGGTTCACGATGACCGCCGTAGTGGAACGTCACCCGATCGAACACGATGCGGCCGCCCTGGATGTCGATCGGCCTGGCATCGGACGCATCGGCAATCCCGATCGGCTCGGCATGGATCGCGACCAGTTCCTCCATGTCGTTGACCGAACGCTGCAGATTGTTGATGTGCATGCCGACGTCGCGCAGATACGCGTGGATGATGTAGTAGCTGGTCAGCACATAGGTGACGTCGCCCGGCGTGGCGCGGCCCGCGATCCACAGCAGGATCGCGCCGCCGATCACGGACGTGCGGAAGCACAGCAGTACCGCGAGCTGCGCCGTACTCGTATAGTTGTAGCGCAGCCAGGTCCGCCGCACGCGCGTGCGCCAGCGGCCGATGACCCCGGCCAGCCGCGAATCCTCGCGCGCTTCCGCGCCGAACGATTTCACCACCGCGTTGCAGGTCAACGCATCCGCCAGCGTGCCGCCGACCTTGGTGTCCCAGGCGTTGGAGACGCGCGCAGCGGGGGCGATGTAGTTCATCGAGAACGCCATCGTCATCGAGACATAGATCAATGTGCCGACCGCGATGACCGCGCCGAGCGAGGGCCAGTGCAGTCCGAGCAGGATCATCGAGCCCAGCAACACCAACAGCGACGGCGCCAGCGCCATCAGGATGGTGTCATTGAGCAGGTCCAGCGCCCACATGCCGCGCGTGATCTTGCGCACGGTCGAGCCGGCAAAGCTGTTGGCGTGCCAGTCGGTCGAGAAGCGCTGCACCCGCATGAAGGCGTCGCGCGACACGTCGGACATGATCTTCAGCGTGAACGGCACGATCGCCTGCAGGCCGATCAGCCGCAAGCCCATCGACACCGCGCCCAGCGCCACGATGCCGCCAAACGCGATCATCGCGGAACGCCGCGCGGCCGGATCCGACGCACCTTGCGTCAGTGCATCGACGAGATGGCCCGAGAACAGCGGCATGAACAGGTCGGCCGCGGTCGCGCCCAGCAAACCGCCGGCGACGACGGCGGCGCGGGCGGGCTGTTCGAGCCAGTGGCGGAACACAAACGGGAGCACCACGCGGATCGCCGTGGGACGCTTGTCGGTTTGAGCGGTCATGGCCTCATCCGGCAACGCGTTTCGCGCACGCCGGCTCCATCTGAAAGGACGCAGGGACGGCCCAGGGCCGAACGCTGGCGTCGTTGAAAAAAATCGGTAACGCGTTGGGAAGTTTTGATAATCGGGACGTCAGGTAGCCCGATCAGCGCTGGCGAAAGTGAGCCTCAAAGGCCCGATACGGCGTCCAGCATAGGCATCGAACGCGGGCGGGCGGTCTGCGAATAAGACGAAATCATACAAATCCTCCCCGGTTCGAGCGACAATACGAATGCTTATAAATGCATCACGCCTGATTTGCAATATGACAACCGCGTGAGCGTGCGCGATTCCAGCAGACGTAGCCCGGATGAGCGTAGCGATATCCGGGGCAAGTCTCCGACTAACGTCCAATCCTTAGTGCTCCCCAAAACCTTGTCCATCTTGGCTGACATCGCCAGCCCAATCATCGGGCAACATCCCCTCCTTCACGTAGCGATGAAACGATGAATACGGCCAATCGCGCACGCGCTGCACATGACCGTGCTTGACCGGATTGAAATGGATGTAATCGACATGCCGCGAGAAGTCATTCTCGTCGCGGATGGTGTGTTCCCAGAACCGCCTGTGCCAAAGCGCCAGGTCACCATTGGGTCGACGGTTCAATTCAATTGAAGCATCAATCAACCCGCTACTGAAATGTCCCTTAATGCGGCGCCAGCGGCCCGAAAAATCCGAATCGTTCGGTGGCAACGTGAAGATCGCATGCAAATGATCCGGGGAGTATCACGACGGCATCAATCGTGAACGGACGCTCGCGACGAGCTGCACGCAATGCGCTGCGAAGATAACCAATCTGGTCTACAAGCATTTTCGAGCGCCGGTCCGCGAGTGTGACCGTGAAGAAATAGGTTCCGCCCGGAATGAAGTTGCGCCGATACCCGACCATGACAAGATCACCCCCCGTTCCGACTGCTTGACTCAAGCTCCCGCATATCGCTGCGCTCATGCGGGCTACGAAGATTATCAGTGACCCGGCTGTGAGCCACCACTTCAGTGCCCCGAGCCACCGGCCGCCAGTGCGGGCGGCTTGTTCAGCAACATGACGAGGAGACTGAGGCCGACATAGAACACGGTCAGCATGAAGAAGGCATCGCCGAATCCCATCACCACCGCCTGGCGATGAACGATCTGCGAGAGCTGCTTCATCGCCATCAGCGCGGCGTCGCCCATGCCCTGCATGCGCTGGGTGAACATATTGAGCGTCTCCACGGCGGTGGCGTTGCCCCAGTTCACGCGCTCGTGCAGCCGCGAGATATGCAGGTCGGTGCGTTCGTTCAGCACCTGGTTGATGACCGCGAGCCCGACCGCGCCGCCGAGATTGCGCGTCAGGTTGAACAGGCCGGAGGCATTCTTGACGCGTTCCGGCGCCAGCGTGCCGAGCGCAATCGTATTGGTCGGCACCATCGCGAACATCATGCCGATGCCGCGCAGGATCTGCGGGACCAGCAGTTCGTAGAAATCATACTCGCGGGTGATCCAGGTCATCTGGTAGGAGCCGAGCGCGAAGGTGCAAAGCCCGAAGGCGATGAGATAGCGCATGTCGACCTTGGTCATCAGCCGGCCGACGATCGGCGCGGTGAGGAACATGGCGATGCCCGAGACGAACATGGTCTCACCGATCATCAGCGCGCTATAGCCGCGCACTTCGGCGAGATAACGCGGATAGACGTAGGTCAGGCCGTACAGCCCGATGCCGACGCAGAACGAGATCAGGCAGCCGATGCCGAAATTGCGGTCGGTGAATGTCCGGATATCGACGATCGGCTCATGCGCCGTCAGCACGCGCCAGAAGAACGCGATCGCGGAGACCAGGCAGACGGCGGCGCAGGTCGCCACCGACGTATCCTGCAGCCACTGGTATTGCGGGCCTTCCTCGAGCACATATTCCAGCGAACCGAGGAAGCCCGCCATGAACAACAGGCCCCACCAGTCGAAATGTTCGAGCAGCTTGAAATTCGGCTGGTCGAAATCGACCAGGATCAGCACGCCGACGGTGATGCCGATGCCTGGGATGATGTTGACGAAGAACAACCAGTGCCACGACATCAAATCGGTGATGTAGCCGCCGACGGTCGGACCGATCGTCGGCGCCAGTGTCGCGACGAGGCCGATGATCGGGCCGACGATGTAGAATTTCGAGCGCGGGAACACCGTATAGGCGGAGGCGAACACGGTCGGGATCATGCCGGCGCCCAGAAATCCCTGCAGCGCGCGCCACAGGATCATCTGCTCGATCGTCGAGGCAAATCCGCAGAAGAAGCTCGCGATGGTGAAGCCGGAGGCCGAAATCGCAAACAGCAGGCGGGTGCCGAACGCGCGCGACAGGAACCCGGAGAGCGGTATAGCGATCACCTCGGCGATCAGATACGAGGTCTGAACCCACGACACTTCGCTCGAGCTGGCCGACAATCCGGCCTGGATCTCCGCCAGCGATGCCGAGACGATCTGGATATCCAGGATCGACATGAACATCCCGAACACCATGATCAGGAACGCAAACAACCGCCGCGGCGGGATGCGCTCGTCCGGCACGCCTGCGGGGTTCATCATCGATGGCGGTGCGGTGGTGGCGTCAGCCATGATCTGCTCGATATGCACGCCGGGCCCGGCCCGACGCTGCAAAGGCTATTTCGGATGAAGCAAGGGTGACGCGTCGAGGTCGGCCTCGTTGTCCGCATCGGCCGCGCCATCACGGGTGTTGACTGTCGTGTAGACCGACATGCCCGCGCGCAGCAGGTTCTGTTTGGCGACATCCTTCGGCACGCGGATCCGCACCGGCAGCCGCTGCACGATCTTGGTGAAGTTGCCGGTGGCGTTATCCGGCGGCAGCAGCGTGAACACCGAACCCGCCGCGGGCGAAATGCTGTCGACGACCGCGGCGAACTTGCGATGGCCGTAGGCGTCCACGGAAATCATCACGGGCTGGCCGGGGCGGATACGCTTGAGCTGGGTTTCTTTATAGTTGGCGTCGATGAAGACGTCGTTGAGCGGCACCACATTGCCGAGGCGCTGTCCGGCCTGGATGAAATCGCCGGTGTTGACGATGCGGTTGGAGAACGTGCCGTCGACCGGCGCACGCACCGAGGTGAAGGCGAGATCGCGCTCGGCCTTGGCCAGCGTGGTCTGCAACTCCGCGAGCTGCGCGCGGGCCTCGGCCTGCTGCGCCCTTGTCACCTCGACATTGTCGCGTGCGGCGTCATAGGCGGCCTGCGCCGACTTGACCTGTGCGACGCCCTGGTCGCGTCCGGCTTCGGAGACCTCGAACGTGGCACGCGAGGCAAAGCCCTTGGTGCTCAGCGTCTGCTGGCGGTCGAAGTCGAGGCCGGCGCGCTTCAACGCCGCTTCCGAAGAAGCGAGCTGCGCCTTGGCCTGCTCGGTCGCGCTTTCCATCGCCACGACCTGACGGCCGATGCGATCGATGGTGGCCTGCTGGGTCGCGATCCTGGTGCGCGCGGTATCGACCGCGATCCGGTAGTCGCCGTCATCGATCCTGTAGATGACGTCGCCGGCGCGAACGATCGAATTGTCTGCGGGAATGATCGCGGCGATATGGCCAGCGACCCGGGCGCCCAGCGTGGTGTTGTTGGCGCGCACATAGGCGTCGTCGGTCGAGACATAGAAGCGGCCGACGAACGTGTAGTAGACGCCGTAGCCGACGGCGGCGAGCGCCAGCAATGCGAACACGCCCATCATCACGAATTTGCGCTTGCCGGATTTCGGCGCGGCGGGTTTGGCGGCATCGGCCGCCGGCGCGGCCGGCTCGTCGGTCGCGGGCGCGCCTGGCGTAGCCGCCGGCTGGCGCCTGGTTTCTTCCGCAACGTGAGTCCTTAGCTGCTCCGCCAACTGGGCGGGGTCGCGCGCGGCTTCGCCTTCCGCCGTTTCCGGCTGGCGAACGCGTGCGGCATGGTCTCTCGCTGCGGCCATACAAGGCCTCCTCATCACGAACTGCGATACGCGCACGCGCCAAAACCGGCCACGAGCGGCACCGTCGTTTTCTACAATTAGCATTGACCGAACCGTTCGGTCAATATACATTTACGTGAAGCGGACCATAGAGCGAGAAACCCTTCCCGAGCGTATGCGGCTGAATTCTTTCCCGAGAAGATAAACCAATGGTTGCAGGCACATCGAACCCGCTTCACGTCGTCGCCGACGAGGATTCCTCGAAGCGCCGCCAGATTCTGGGCGGCGCCCGCAAGGTGTTCATGGATCTGGGCTTTGACGGCGCCAGCATGAACGAGATCGCGCGCTCCGCTGGCGTTTCCAAGGGCACGCTTTACGTCTACTTCGCCGACAAGAACCGGTTGTTCGAAGCCATCGTCGAGGAAGACTCGATCGAGCAGGGCAAGGTGGCGTTCAATTTCGATCCCGCGCGCGATCCCGAGACCACGCTGCGGGATTTCGGGCGGGCCTACATCATGCTGCTGTGCCGGCCCGGCGGCGGCTCGTCGATCCGCACCGTGATGGCGATTGCCGAGCGGATGCCCGACGTCGGCCGCCGCTTCTATGAAAACGTGCTGGAGAAAACCATCAACCGCCTCGCCGACTATCTGCAAGCCCATGTCGCGCCCGATGATCTCGCGATCGACGACTGCCGCCTCGCGGCGTCGCAGTTCATGGAGGTGTGCAAGGCGTCGCTGTTCCTGCCCTTCGTGTTCCAGGCCGCCCCCGCGCCCTCGGCCGAGCGCATCGGCGAAGTCGTCGACAGCGCGACGCGGATGTTTCTGGCGGCGTACCGGGCGAAGGTGGTGTGATGCTATCATTCGTAATGTTGGCACGCGTTTGAAACCGTCATTGCGAGCCAACGGGTCGCGCGAATGCGCGCCCGATGACAGGCTCCGCGAAGCAATCCATTCTTTCTTTGTGTGGCACGATGGATTGCTTCGCTGCGCTCTCATGCACAAACGCTCCGCGTTTGTTGCAGACAATGACGGCAGATGCAGTTTCGCAATCTCGCGACGCGATGCGCCCGAGTTTTACCAGAAATTTTCTCGCCCTCTCCGATCAGAGGGCATCATTTCCGTAATCAGAATTGATTTGCCCGTCGGGCAACCCGGGGGACAAAACCGGCTAATTTTCCGCGAAAGACCCTTTACCCATGAAACTATTTGGGCGCACAGGCGTCATCTCTCCGGTAGAGTAGCGATGGTCCACGCTTGCCGGTGAGGGCTGCCCATCATCAGGTTTTCAATGGATCGATCATCCGCTCCCGTTTCCGACCCCAATTCATTGCTGCGCGCCCTGCTCGCCTCCTCGGGCGACTGCATCAAGATTCTCGATCTCGACGGCAACCTGATCTACATGACCGAGGGCGGCCAGCGGATCATGGAGGTTAGCGATTTCGGCGCCATCAAGGGTTGCCCGTGGCCGGATTTCTGGCAGGACAAGGGCAATATCGACGCCAAGGCGGCGGTTGCCGCAGCGCTCGAAGGCAAGAGCGGTCACTTCCAGGGTTTCGCGACGACGATGGCCGGCACACCGAAATGGTGGGACGTCACCGTTACGCTGATCCGCGACGCCGAAGGCAAGCCGGACCGACTGCTTTCGGTCTCACGCGACATCACGGAATCGCGGCGCGCCGAACTGGCGGTGCGGGAGAGCGAGACGCGCTTCAAGACATACGCGCAGGCGATGCCGAACCAGGTGTGGGCGGCGACACCGGACGGCGAGCTCGACTGGTTCAACGACCAGGTCTTTTCCTACAGCGGTCTCACATTCGCAGAACTGGCCGGCTCGGGATGGGCGCGAATGGTCCATGCCGACGACATCGGGGCTGCAGCAGAAAGCTGGGCCAAGGCCCGCGAAGCTGGCAAGCAGTATCAGGCCGAGTTTCGCCTGCAACAACATGATGGCGCCTGGCGCTGGCATATCGCCCGCGCATTGCCGTTCAAGGACGCTACCGGCGCAATCACGCGCTGGATCGGGACCAACACCGATATCGACGACCGCAAGGCTGCCGAGGCGCAGCAGCAGCTTCTGGCCCGTGAACTCGAACATCGCATGAGGAATACGATGGCGATGGTAAGCGCGATCGCAAACCAGACGTTTCGGACGGCCGCGACCAAGGAAGACGCACGAACCATATTCGACGCCCGCCTTCGCGCCCTCAATCAGGCGCATGACGTGCTGGTGGCGTCGAGCTGGACCAGCGCGCCCATGGCGATTGTGGTCGACGGCGCTTTAGCGCCCTATCGAACCGACGAGGGGCGCATTCACATCAATGGACCGCCTGTCGACCTCACGGCCAAACAGGCGCTCTCGCTGTCGCTCGCCCTGCACGAGCTTGCCACCAACGCGACCAAGTATGGCGCCTTGTCCGTACCCTCGGGAACGATTGATGTGAGCTGGGATTATACAACATCGGAACCGGAGCGGACACTTCGTTTCGACTGGCGCGAACGCGGCGGCCCCACGGTCTCGGCGCCGTCACGCCGCGGCTTCGGCTCTCGCCTCATCGAAAGCACCTTGTCATCCGACTTCGGCACGTCAGTCAAAGTCGAGTACCTGCCCGAGGGCGTCGTCTGCAGCTTCGAGACCAGACTAGGCGATCTGGCTGAAGCCGCAGAACAACAGAAATAGTCGCGCATGACTTTTTCAGAAGCTGGACGGCCTTTCGCCGTTCTCGTTGTCGAGGACGATGCTATCCTTCGCCTTCATGCGCTGGATATCGTCGAGGAAGCCGGATTTACCGCGATCGAGGCGAAGAATGCCGACGAGGCCATTGCGATCCTGGAAAACCGCTCTGACATCGTCCTGCTGCTCACCGACGTGAACATGCCGGGATCGATGGATGGCCTGAAACTCGCCCACGCGGTCCGCAACCGGTGGCCGCCGATCAAGATCGTGGTGGTGTCAGGCAATGTACAACTGGACCAGAACGAATTGCCGTCGCACAGCCGATTCTTCGGCAAGCCGTTCGAGGCGGAGAAGCTGATCGGCGAATTGCGGAATATGATCGCAGACTGAGATCAGGGCTTGGCCTGCTCGGGCTTCACGGGCCAGTTGCGGTTGTTCAGGTTCTTTCCCGCGAGCAATTCCTCGATAAAGATAGAAAGTTCCTGCCGGACCTGCCTCGCCTGCTCCTCGGTCAATTGATGGGTTCGGCTATAGGCTGCCATGACGCGGTCGATTGCCTTCATTGTCCCCACCCTGCTGAAGCTTCATCACAAGGCATGAAAGGCAATTTTGTTCCAGAACCGGTTGCTTGTCGGCGGCCACGAATCCAAACCCGATGACAATGACGGGCCAACACGCGTCTGCACGCCGTGCTTTCGTTCAAATTGTCCGCATCCGCAACCAACGATCCCCTCGTCGCGTTGAATCGGCGGGAGGAATTCGCCATGGCAATTTTCGGACGGAAGTCCCGCCCATCTCGCCGACGAACCAACCAGCCGGCCTGGATGACCATCGACGGCAGTTTCGCCGCGCGGCAATGCACCGTCATCGACATCTCGGAAGGCGGCGCGCGGCTCCGGGTCGAAGACGCCCAATTCGTCAAACCGCACTTTCACCTGAAATTCGACCGCACGTCCCCCGGCAAGGCCTGCAAGGTCGCCTGGACGAAGGGCGACCTGATCGGGATCAAGTTCGTTTAACGCGCAAGGCAGCGCCTGCTCGCGCCCCGCACCGCGACGACTGCCATCGTTGCGTGCAATGCGGCGTAATAATCGGCGCGCGCAATGGAACAAGCGGTCCGGCCAACAGTTGCCCAGCGAACCCGAAGTTGACCTTTGAATTAAAGCCGCCGGACGAGCCGACACAGCTTCTCAAAGCGCAAAATCATCGAAAGACCGAGATCAGGGGGAATTGCCCATGCGTCGCTTGATCCTCGTATTATCGGTCCTGGGAGTTCTCGTCGGCGCAGATGCTGCCAATGCCGGCCCGAGCACCGACACCCGTGACCTGTCGGCATCCACTGATCCCGTGATCCTTACCGACGAAGCAACGCAGGCAACCGAAGATCAGATCGGCCTCGACAAACGCAAGCGCCGCGACGTGCAGCGCCGGCTGACCAAGCTCGGCTTCGACACCAGGGCCAACGGAAAGTTCGACGCGTCGACCCGCGCGGTCATCAGCCGCTGGCAGGCGGCCCGTGACTATCCCCAGACCGGTTTCCTCAATACGCTGCAGCATCAGGCACTTCTCACCGAGTCTGTCTCGACGGCGAACGCCAGCATCCGCGGCCATGACAAATCCGAACGTCGGGCCCGGCGTCGCGGCCATGGTGGTGGCGGTCCGGTTGGCGTGATCGGTGGTGTGGTGGGCGGCGTGGTTGGTGGAATTTTCGGACGGCGCTGATCCGGGCTAATCGCCTGAATTCCCGAACTTCTTTAATCGCCGCGATCTGCACCAATCCGATGGGCCGTGGGGTTTCGCTCCCTCCACACAAATCCGTCATTTGACATTTCATCTTGTTTTGTCAAAATCGTCAAATGAAACCCCGGGATCGCATTCTCGACGCGGCCATGCTGGTGTTTCGCCGGCAGGGCTTTCGGCGTTCGTCGATCGAACAGGCAGCGGAAGCCGCCGGCCTGACGCGGCAGGCGCTCTACCATCACTTCAAATCCAAGGAAGAACTTTTCCGCGCCGTGATCGAGCGGCTGCATGAGAATGCGCTGGCCGCCGAGATCGCGGCGGGCGAGGCCATGGAAAAGGCCAGCGGCAGTCTCGCCGACATATTGATCGCCGAGATCACCGCGCGGATCGGGCAGCTGATCGCCCCGCTCGAAGGCTCGCCGCATATCGAAGAGCTGTTCTCCGAACATCTGCTGCAGGCCCGCGACATCTACCAGAAATATGCCGCGCATTATGCCGCGCAGCTGACGTCGACGATCGAACGCGTCTGTCGCAAGCAGCGCCTCGTGCTGAAGGACATGACCGCGCCCGACTTCGCGCGATGCGTCGAGATGGCGTTCAATGGCACCAAATCGGCCTATCCCTCGATGCAGCCGGCCGACGCCTTCCTCCGGGATTTCGGCATCATGGTGCGCACGCTGGTTGCCGGCGCCGTGAGCCCGTCGCCGAAGCCAAGTCCAGGAAAACCTGTCGCAAGAAAACCTGTCGCAAGCAAAACCGCCCGCAAATCAGGAGATCGCAGATGAGTACGATGACGATCAACGGCCGCGTCGCGCCCCTGCCCGACGACCTCGATGCCATGCTGATCGATGTGGTCAGGACCGATCTCGGACTGACCGGCACCAAGCTCGTCTGCGGCGCCGGCGTATGCGGTGCCTGCACCGTGCTGGTGAATGGCGCGCCGGTGGCGAGCTGCCTGATGCCGGCGCGCGCCGCGGCGGACAAGACGGTGACGACGGTCGAGGGCATCGGCGCTTCAAGC
>JACDAG010000914.1 GCA_013695565.1 Bradyrhizobium sp. | reverse complement strand
ACATCACAGTCTTGTTGGTCCATTCGAAATCAAAGGCATAGCCGATCGCCTCACGGACACGCGGGTCCTTGAACTGCTTGCGGCGGGTGTTCATGAACCAGCCCTGCGCGCCGGCCGGGGCCTGATCGGGTACGATCTCGCGCTTGACGCGGCCATCCTTGATGGCGGGAAAGTCGTAGCGTGTCGCCCATATCCGCGCGGTGAATTCCTCGCGGTACAGATAGTTCTTGCCGGTGAACCCCTCGAAGGCGACGTCGCGGTCGCGGTAGAACTCGAGACGCAGGGTATCGAAATTGAAAAGACCGCGGCTGACGGGCAGATCCACACCCCACCAGTCCTTGACGCGATCGTATTCGATGTAGCGATTGGCCTCGAACCTGCCGACCTTGTACGGCCCCGATCCCAAGGGGGTATCGAGTGTCGTCTCGTCGAACGCCCTGGTCGCGTAATAGGCCTTCGAGAAGATCGGCAGCGTCGCGACATAGAGCGGCACGTCGCGCGCGCGCTTTTCAGCAAAAATCACCAGCAGCGTTGCATCGTCGGGCGCTTCGGCCTTCACCAGGTCGCGCAGCTGCGAGACCACCAGCGGATGACCCTTCTCCTTCAGGATGTTGAACGAGAAGGCCGCATCATGCGCGGTCAGTTTTGTACCGTCGTGAAAGCGCGCCTCCGGCCGCATTGTGAAACGGTAGGTCAGCTTGTCCGGCGAAATCTGCACGGATTTCGCCGCCTGGCCGTACATCCCGTCCGGCTCGTCGCCCGCCCGCGCCATCAGCGTCGCAAAGGTCAGCTCCATGCCGCATGCGCCTTCCCCTTTCAGGATGAAGGCGTTGAGCGAGTTGAACGTAAAGAAGGACTGGTTGTAGAGGCGCGCGGTAGGGACGGCCGAGAACAGCCCGCCCTTCGGAGCGTTCACGTTCACATAGTCGAAATGCTTGAAGTCAGCCGGATACTTCAGGTCGCCGAACACCGACAACCCGTGCACTTCGCCGCCGGCCTCGGAGGCCGCGGCCGGCCGCAGAGAGATCGCGCCGAGCGCGCCGAGGCCGAGCGCCAGCACGTGCCGGCGATTGAGGTGCGCCGTTCGGTGTTCCTTGCGGTTTTCCTTGCGGTCTTCCTTGCGCTTTTCCTTCAACTGCGCTTTCCGATCTTGGCTGCCTTGTCGGCGTCATACCACCATACGTCCGGAAATCCGGAAACGCCGTATTTGGGCAACGGCTCGGGATGACTGAAGCGATCCCAGCGCGCGTAACGCTGGAATCCGTAGTTGAATTGGGTCACGCAGTAGAAGTTCCAAAGCAGCACCCGGTCCATCGCCTTGCAGGCCGCGATCTGTTCGGTCCGGTTCTTGGCGAAGATGATGCGTTCGATCAGCGCATCCACCGCGGGATTCTTGATCCCGCCCATATTGCGGGAACCGGGTTTATCCGCCGCCGGCGAGCCGAACCATTCACGCTGCTCGTTGCCGGGCGACAGCGACTGCGGCCAGACGACGGTCGTCATGTCGAAGTCGAAGTCCCGCGTGCGGTTCTGGAACTGAACGTCGTCGACCCGACGGATGTTGACGGTGACGCCGAGCCGCTCCAGCGAAGGCTTGTAGAACAGCGATATCCGCTCGTTGCCTTCGTCGGAGCACAGGATCTCGACGCTGACGGGCTGTCCCGCAGGATCGACCAGCTTGCGATCGCGAACTTCGAAGCCGGCGTCCTTCAACAACCGCGTCGCTTCGCGCAGATTGTTGCGGACGTTTTCGGGGCTGCCGCCGAGCGGGTCCTTGTAGGGCGTCGTGAAAACCTCTGCCGGCACCTTGTCGCGCAGCGGCTCCAGCAGTTGCAATTCGAGGCCCTCGGGAAGTCCGGTGGCCATGAAGTCGGGGATCCCGTCGAAATAGCTGCTGTCACGATGGTATTCACCGGTCGATAGCGTCCGGTTCATCTCCTCGAAATCGAACGCGAAGTTGAAGGCGCGGCGCAGCCGAACGTCCTTGAATATCGGCCGCCGCAAGTTGAAGGCCCAGCCCTGCATCCGTCCTGAACTCAGGACCGGGAATCTTTCCTTGATCACCCGCTTCTCGTGCACCGCCGGGAAGTCATAGGCCACCGACCATTCCTTCGCGCTACGCTCGGCATACCAGTCGAACTGGTCGGCCCGGAAAGCCTGGCGGCCGACGACATCGTCGCGGAAGAATTCATACCGGAGCTCGTCGAAATTGTGCTGGCCGACGCTCGACGGCAGATCCTTGCCCCAATGATTCCTGACGCGCTCGAGCACCAGCGACCGTCCGGCGACGAAGTCCTTGATGCGGTACGGACCCGACCCCAGCGGCGGCTCCAGCGTGGTCGCGGTCACGTCGCGCTTGCGGCCCTGGGCGTCACTGCCTTCCCACCAATGTTTCGGCAGCACGTTGAGCTGGCCGGTGATGAGCGGCAGCTCGCGGTTGCCCGGGCTGTCGAAGGTGAACTTGACGTCGTGATCACCGACCTTCTCGGCCTTGACGATGTGCTGGTAATAGAAGCTGGCCCTCGGGCTGTGCTTCTTGAACGCGTCGAACGAAAAAATCACGTCTTCCGGGGTTATCGGCTTGCCGTCATGCCACCGCGCGGCCGGACGCAGGCGGTAGATCACGTAAGAGAAATCGTCCGGATAAGTGACGAACTCCGCCAGCGTGCCGTAATAACTGTCCGGCTCATCGGAGGCTGAGTCCATCAGCGATTCATAAATCCGCGCGACGCCGCCGGGGATCGATCCCTTCACCCCGGCCACCACGATGTTGAAGCTATCGTAGGTGCCGAGCTCGAACAGCCGCGCGACGCCGCCCTTCGGCGCATCCGGATTGACGTAATCGAAACGTTTGAAACCGGCGGGATATTTGATGTCGCCGAAGGTGGAGACGCCGTGCCGCCATTTCAGTCCGTCCGGGGCGGATTGCGCATGCGCCGTTTCAATCGCGGGAAGGACGGGGTTGAGCCCCAGCGCCGGGGCCATCGCGGCGACCGCGCCGCCTTGCAAGAGATGTCGTCGGGTGATCGCCAAAGGCAGAATTCCTGTTGCTGAGGAGCGCTACTGAGGACCCAATATAAGGCAAGGGTTCGACAAATTACGTTGCTTTTTCCTCATGATATCCGGGCCTCGGCCCTGGTTCTCGTTTTGACGCGTTTTCTTAACGCGAACCGGAACCCACTTCGCTTGAAAAGCGCCATAGACGGGAACCGCATCGGTGCGGCGAAACGTCCCGATAACAACAACGCGATCCAGGATACGCAAATCGCGTATCCGGATACGCAAACGGCCAGGCGATGCCTGGCCGTCATGTCGTCGAAGTCCATGCCGGACTTCAAAAATGTTATTTCGCCGCCGTCGGCAACGGAGCCGGAGTGTCCGCCAGGGTGCGCAGATAGGCGATCACGTCGGCGCGCTCGCTGTCCTTGGTGATACCGGCAAAGCCCATCGCGGTGCCGGGAATAAAACCCTTCGGATTGGCGATGAACTTGTTGAGGTCGTCATAGGTCCAGGTGCCGCCCTTGCCCTTCATCGCGGCCGAGAAGTTGAAGCCGGCTTTTCCCTCGCCCTTCTTCTCGTTGAGGACGCCGAACAGGTTCGGGCCGACGCGGTTGGGGCCACCCTTTTCGAAGGTGTGGCAGGCCGCGCACTTTTTGGCGGCGCCGGCGCCCTTTTCGGCGGAGGCGGTCTGCAGCAATTTCTCGATCGGCTCGGACGGCGCCGCGGCTTCCTTGGCCCCGCCCTGCGCGGCTTCCTTCACGGCAATCTCGAAGCCCGGCTTTTCCGGCATATGCGGCGCGAACAGCGCGCTGGCGCCAAAGCTCGTCACCAGGACCAGAATGCAGGTGCCGAGAATGGCGCCGATAATCTTGTTGAGTTCGAAGGAGTCCATATTGGCTCAGGCCCCAGGGCAGAAAGATCGACGTAAAGGCCGGCAAAACGGCCGCGGATGCGCGTGAGGAATCAGGCTTTCGCGCCGCACCCTCAGCAGGGTTGAGATATCGGTTTGCCCGGGCTCTGGCAACCCGTATAAACGCCCCGACTTTCCGTCAATCCCCATTGTTTCCGGCCTGTTTTCGCTAGCCCGTGACCCCGCACCCGATGACCGAAAACCGCACTCTGGTGCTGATTCCCGCCCGCATGGCCGCCACCCGGCTGCCCGGCAAGCCGCTATTGGATATCGGCGGGGTGCCGATGATCGTCCACGTGCTGCGGCGGGCGGAAGCCGCCAAAATCGGCCGGGTCGCGGTCGCCACCGACGCTCCCGAAATCGCCGCCGCCGTGGAATCCCATGGCGGGCTTGCGGTCATGACCCGCGCGGATCACCCCTCCGGCTCGGACCGGATTTACGAGGCGATGAAAGCCCTCGATCCCGACGGCACATGCGAGATCGTGGTCAATCTGCAGGGTGATTTTCCGACCATTTCGCCGGAGAATATCCGCGACGTGCTGCCGCCGCTGGCCGACCCCGCGGTCGATATCGCGACGCTGGCGGCGCAAATCCATACCGAGGAAGAGGACCTTGCGCCGAGCGTCGTCAAAGCGATCGGCTCCCCGATCGGCCCGCGACGGTTGCGCGCGCTTTACTTTACGCGGGCGACGGCGCCCACCGGCGACGGCCCGCGCTACCATCACATCGGCCTCTATGC
>JACDAG010000912.1 GCA_013695565.1 Bradyrhizobium sp. | reverse complement strand
CTGCTGCAGCAGAAACAGCACCGGCACGAAGAATCCAAGCAGCACCGGCGAGAGGCAGGCGGCGAACGCCCACCAGCCTTTGACGCCACCAAGGTGCGTGCGCGCCGTCAGCCGCGGGCTTTCGGCGGAGAATTCAGTTACGACGTTGCGGCGGCCGTAACGCTCGATCGCGATCAACCCGGCCACGATCGCCAGCATGAAGCAGGACAATTGCGCGGCACCGGCGAGGCTGCCGCGGTTGAGCCAGGTCGTAAAGATCCACACGGTCAGCGTGCGAACGCCGAGATATTCGCTGGCGCCGATGTCGTTCAGGGTTTCCAACGAAACCAGCGCCAGGCCGACCGCAAGAGCCGGCCGCGCCATCGGCAGCGATACGCGCAGGAACACCTGCAAACGGTTGGCGCCGAGCATTCGCGCGGCCTCGGCGAATTCGGCGCTCTGGAACTGGAACATCGTCCGCGCCGACAGATAGACATACGGATAAAGAACAAGGCCGATGATGAAGATCGCGCCCGGCATCGAGCGCAGATTGGGCAGGGCGGCCACCGTGTCGCGCAACGGAAACCAGATCGCCAGCGTGCGATGGACGAGGCCAAGCGGCTCGAACAAATCGGCATAGACATAGGCGGCGATGTAGGTCGGGATCGCCAGCGGCAGCGGCATCAGCCACAGCAACAGCGTGCGGCCGGGAAAATCATGCAGCGAGATCAGCCAGGCGGTGCCGGCGCCGATCACAAGCGCCAGCGCGCCGACGCCGAACAGCAGCAGCGCGGTGTCGAGCATGGCCCGCGGCAACACATAGGCGATCAGATCGCGCCACAGATCGGGCGCCGGATTCATCGCCAGCGCAATGACCGCAAGCACGGGCGCGGCGACCGCAACCGCGGTCATGACCGCGATCGCCGTCGCGATCCGTCCGGCGGGCGCGGAACGGTTCACGTCAAGCCGCGCCGGCTTGACGTCAGCGATGAATGTTGACGGTTCTCCCTCCCGTCAGCGGGGAGGGAGACAAGTAGCCGGTCGAAGGGATCAATTATCAAAGCCGACCTTGTCGACCAGCGTCGAGGCCGCCTTGCGGTTGGCGGCGATCTTCGAAATCGGCAGGGTATCGGCGTTGAGCTTGCCATAGCCCGCGATCGTGGGATTGATGGCGACGCCGGCACGCACTGGATATTCGTAGTTCTGGTCGGCATACATCTGCTGCGCCTTTTCGCCGGCGAGCCACTCGATCAGCTTGACGCCATTGGCCTTGTTCGGCGCATGCTTGGCCAAGAGCACGCCCGACAGATTGACGTGGGTGCCGCCGCCCTGGAACGTCGGCAGGATCACCTTGGTGGCTTCCGCCCACGGCTTCTTTTCGGGATCGTTGTTCATCATCAGCGCCCAGTAGTAGGTGTTGCCGATGCCGATGTCGCATTTGCCGGCGGCAACGTCACGCGCCGCCTCGCGATCGCCGCCCGAAGGCTTCTGCGCCAGGTTGGCTTTCACGCCGCGCAGCCATTCCTCGGCTTTGGCCTCGCCGTACTTGGCGGTGTAGGCCGCGAACAGGCCGTTGTTATAGATGTGCTGGCCGGAGCGGATGCAGATCTTGCCCTTCCATTTGGGATCGGCGAGTTCTTCATAGGTGATGGCGTCCTGTTTGACGCGGTCCTTCGAGGCGTAGATCACGCGCGCGCGCATCGAAATGCCGGCCCAGTGGCCGTCGGGATCGCGGTATTGCGCCGGTACGGTCTTGTCGATCGCCTCGGATTTGATCGGCTGGGTCACGCCTGCCTGAACGGCTTCGTCGATGCGGCCGATATCGACCGTCAGCAGTACGTCGGCGGGGCTGTTGGCGCCCTCGGCCTTCATGCGCTGCTCGAGCCCTGAACTGGCCGAGACGACGTTGACCTTGACGCCGGTGTCCTTGGTGAAGGCATCGAACAGCGGCTGGATCAGCTTGGTTTCGCGATAGGTATAAACGTTGACTTCGCCGTTCTCGGCGGAGGCCGTGGTGACGGCGGACGTGGCGAAACAGAGCAACGCCGCGGTTGCGGTGAAGACGCGAAACTTCATCATGAGGGCTGCTCCGGCGGGGATGGTGACGATGCCGGTTTAACTAGCGCAACGGATACCGCGCACGAAGCGCCGCGATGTCGCGAAAGCTGTCATTTAGAGCGATTCCACGCTACAGTTTAGAAGCGTTCCAAAATATTCGTTCGACCTTGGCACGCTCCGTGCCTAGTCTCAGTCATCATGGAGGTGGGCCGATGCGCGACATTCTCGAATATTGCATTGGCGGCTTCAGGCGGAATGTCCCCACCGGCGCGAAAGTGCTGCATGAGGGGCACCGGAGCGGACATTTGTATGTGCTGATCGAGGGACGGCTCGAGGTCGTCAAGGGCGACACCGTCGTTGCCACCCTCACAGAGCCGGGCGCTGTCGCGGGTGAAATGTCGGTGCTGCTCGATACGCCGCAGACCGCCACCATGCGCGCGGCGCAGGATTCGGTGATCTACGAAATCGACGATGCGGCGTCGTTTCTGCGGCAACAGCCAGCGGTGGCACTGATGATGGCGCGGATGCTGGCGCAGCGGCTCAACGTCGCCACCACCTATCTCGCCGATCTCAAGCGGCAATATGGCGGCGACGGCAACCATCTCGCGATGGTCGGCGACATCCTGCAAAGTATGATCAACCTTCCGCCGACACAGGTTTCGCCAGGTTCGGATCGGCAATCTGATCCAAGGATGTGAGCCATGGCGGCGCGGTCTGAATCGTCGCGGCCGGCCGCTGCAACGGCGCACTGAGGTCGATCGATTGCGCATCCTCGGCCGCAAGCCAGAATGCCTTCGCCTCATCGAGATCGAGCACGATGTAGACCGGCGGGCGACCGGACTGCAGGCCGGTATTGAACACCCAGGTGTCGCCGAGCCGGTCGAACCAGGAGCCATCGGCAATGAATGGTGACTGGTGCACATGGCCCGAGATCACCATCGACGGCTGGTAGCGCCGGATCCATTGCACCAGTTCGACGTCGCCGAAGAACCGCTTGCCGCCCCAACTGGTAGGTGAGTTCGCCGGCGGGGCGTGATGCACCCAGATCCAGCGCGGTGGCCGCTCGTCTGAAGCCTCCTGCAACTGGGTCTCGAGGCGCTGCTTGACCAACGGTCCGTCCCACCACGGGCAGACCGTGAAGAGCGTGTCACCGATGGTCAGGCTGTCGCCGTCGCAGGCGATGCCGAGTTCGCGGACTTCGCTGATCCAGCGCGAGATCTTTTCGCCCTCGGCGCTGCGTTCGTCGAGGTCATGATTGCCCGAGCAAAGGATCACGCGGGTGATATCGGCCAGCATCGAGAGATACTTCTTCACAACGACGATCTGAGCCCGGAAATCGACGATCGAGCCGATGTCGAGCGCGTCGCCGGCAAAGATGACGAGATCGAATTGCGGTGCGGCGCTCAGCAGCCAGTCGAACTGCGGCAATGAATAGTGCAAATCGGCGACGACGAGGCAGCGCATAGTCGGCCCATCCCAATCGCCTGAAAAAGAGGCGATCCGGGTCCGGATGCATTCAGGCAGGCTGAATTCGAGCAAAATTTGTGCCGTGCCGCGCTTGTTGAGGGGCGACAGATACCCGCAGTTGCGGTCTCAGCGCGCGTCGAAATTCACCGCCGCCGTGTTGCCCCCGCTGAGGACGACGGCCACGCGTTCGCCGGCTTCAGGCCGATACGCGCCGGACAAGATCGCCGAGAAGGCGGCAGCGCCTCCGGGCTCGGCCACGATGCGCAAGGCGCGCCACAACGCCTTCTGCGCCCCGGCAATCGCATCGTCGGTCACCAGCACGGTTCGCGGCGCATATTTTTGAACGATCGGGAAAACCCGTTCGCCGACGCGCCGCGGCGCCAGCGAATCCGCCGCCAGCCCACCGGCCTCGGCATCGACGGGATGTCCGGCTTCCAAAGCCCTGGTCAGGGTCGGCGATGCCAACGGCTCGACGCCGATGACCTTGATCCGGCCGGCGTACCAGGCGGCAATTCCGGCAACCAGCCCGCCGCCGCCCACTGCAACCAGAACCGTATCGATATCGGGAAGTTGCGCGTTGAGCTCCAGTCCTATCGTTCCCTGGCCCATGATGGTCTCGTTCTGATCGAACGCGTGGACCGGCAGCGCGCCGGTTTGCAGCACCCAGGTTTCGCTGGCGGCGAGTGCATCCGCATAGAGATCGCCTGCGATCGTCAGGTCGGCGCCGTATTCGCGGATGCGCGCGATCTTGGCTGGAGAAGAAATGCTGGGGACGAAGATCTTGGCCGGTTTGCCCAGCCGCATCGCGGCATAGGCGACCGCGGCGCCATGATTGCCGCC
>JACDAG010000895.1 GCA_013695565.1 Bradyrhizobium sp. | reverse complement strand
GGGTCTGGTCGTGATCTCGTCGTGTGGCCACGTCGGTATCGTGAACTCGGTGCGGCAGGCGCAGAAGGTCTCGGGCATCCAGAAGGTGCATGCGATCGTCGGCGGCTTCCTCGGACCGGCGCCGGCCGATTATCTGAAGGAGATCGTGGCCGAGATCAAAAAGCTCGAGCCGGACGTGCTGATCCCCATGCATTGCAGCGGCCTGAACTTCCTTCTCGAGGCGCGGGCGCAGATGCCAAACAGTGTGATCAACACGTCGACCGGCAGCAAGCTGATCTTCAGCGCGTGAACCGTCATCCGGCCCTGGCGGTACGATTCTTCTTTCTTGCGACGCTCATGCTGACCGGCTTGAGCGCAACCGCGCTACGGTCGTTTGCGCAAAGCGCTCCCGGGCGTTCCGCTGCCGAGCTGATGGACGCGGTGATGTGGAACCGCGAGCCGATCGGCGGCCCTTTCGCGCTGATCGATCAGATGGGCACTCCGCGCAGCGAACAGGACTTCAAGGGCAAGCTGCTGCTCGTCTACTTTGGTTTCACTTACTGTCCGGATATTTGTCCGACCGACCTTCAGGCCATCGGTCTTGCCATCGACCAACTCGGAGCAGCCGGCGACAAGGTCCAGCCGCTCTTCATCACCGTCGACCCCGAGCGCGACACCTCGGCGCATCTTGCCGGGTATGTGTCACTGTTTCACCCGCGCCTGATCGGCCTGACCGGCGATGCCGCAGCGATCCGCAAGGCGGCGGACGCCTACAAGGTCTACTATGCCAAGGTGGCGAATGAGGCCGGCACGGACTACACCGTCGATCATTCCGCCTTCGTGTATCTGATGGGTGCCGACGGCCAATATCTTGGGTTCCTGCCGCCGGGCACCACGCCGGAACGAATTGCCGAAGCCATTCGCCAGCGTGGGCTTTTGAAGCCCTAGCGTTTCCGAAGCCTGGAGCCTTTTCCGTTCCGATTGAATCGGAACGGGGCTCCAGATTCTTGTTTGACGCGTTTACTTGACGCGAACCGGGTCCACTTCGCTGGAAAACGCTCTAGCGGTTGACTCCGCTAGCGACAAAAGCAATACTTCGCTATATGGTGAAGTATCAGGCATCACGTATGGACCGCACTTTTTCCGCGCTCGCCGACCCTACCCGGCGGGCCGTGCTGTTGCGGCTGAAGGAGAAACCGGGGCTTTCGGTGAGCGAGCTGGCCCGGCCGCTTTCGCTAAAACTGCCGGGAATGATGAAGCATCTGGATGTGCTGTCGGATGCGGGATTGATCACGCGCGCCAAAACCGGGCGCACGGTGTCGGTCCATCTTTCGGTCCGGCCGATGCGGGAAGCCATGGCGTGGCTCCAACGGTATGAGAGCTTGTGGACGATCAGCATCGATCGCCTTGTTGCGCTCGTGGAAGAGGATGGCGAGCGATGACCAGGAGTCTTCCGAGCGTAACCATCGTGCGCCAAATCAAGGCTTCGCCCGCAAAAGTCTGGGCGGCGATCACGCAGCCCAAACTCATGATGCAGTGGTGGGGTCCCGATGCCGGGCCGACGCTGCGCGCCGAGGCGGATGTGCGACCCGGCGGTCGCTTCAGCGTCGTATTCCGGTTGCTGAATGGCGAGGAGCACAATCCGACTGGAATTTATCAGGAAGTGGTTCCCGAGAAGAAGCTGGTGTTCACCTGGGATTTGCCGGGCATGCCGGAACCGGAGTCGCTGGTCACGTTTCTGCTCGAGCCGATTGATAGCGGCACCAGGCTGACACTGCGCCACGAGCATCTTCCCGACGAAGCGGCGCGTGGGAGTCACGAGCAAGGCTGGAGTGGCCTGCTCAACAAGCTGCCAATTTTCCTCGAAGTTTTTTTTGGAGTTGCCGAATGAGCGAACTGATCCTCACCACCTACGACTGGGTTCCCGAACCGCCGCGCGGCTATGTGCGTGACCTCAGGGTGCGTTGGGCGCTGGAAGAGGCAGGCCTGCCCTATCGCGTCCAGAGCACGCCGTTCCGCGATCGTAAGCCTGCGCATTTCGCTCACCAGCCCTTCGGCCAGGCGCCGTGGTTGACCGACAGCGACATCTCGATCTTCGAGAGCGGCGCGATCCTGCTGCATCTCGGCGAACTTAGCCCCGCGCTGATGCCGACCGATCCCCGCGGTCGCAGCGATACCAAGGAATGGCTGTTCGCGGCGCTCAATTCGGTCGAGATGGCGAGCCTGCCGTGGTCCTTGCTGATCTTTTCCGGCAACAACGGCGACACGCCGGTCTGGAAACTCTTTGACGGGTTCCTGCACCAGCACCGCCTCAAGCATTTGGAGCCGGTGTTGGCCGGGCGCGAATGGCTGGCCGGGACCTTCTCCGTCGCCGACATCCTCATGGCCGACGTGCTGCGTCTTGTGGACCGGTTCGACGGGCTGGCGGACTATCCCGCCTGCCGCGCCTATGTCGCGCGCGCCACCGCCCGCCCATGCTTTGTGAAGGCACACGCCGACCAGATGGCGCATTTTGCCAAGGCGGACTGAACGCTTGATCGTCGTGCGCGATGGCGAATCGCGTTGCACCGACTAGAAGGGAGTAGCGGACTGCGTTGCCGCAGAGTCGATGGAGACCACATGCGGAAACCGACCGATATTGCTCCCGATGCGACAGGCGGCATGAGGCTGTCGCGGCGCCAGCTGCTCGATGGCGGCTTTGGGATCGGCGCGGTTCTGTTGACCGCGGGAAGCGTCCGGGCGGCCGACCATTTGCACGGCAATATGGACATGTCCCCCACCATGGGCATGGTGCCGGACAAACCTGTGCCCGCGATGGATCAACCGCTTGTCGAGCCCGAGGTGCGGAAATCCGCCAATGGCGTGCTCAGCACGACCTTGCGGACGGCCTACGGCTACCGTCAGATCGGCGGCGTCAGGCTCTATGTCAGGTCCTATGAAGGCGGCAGCCCGGGGCCGACGTTGCGCATGAAGCCCGGCGAGACGTTGCGTATCAAGATGATCAACGATCTGCCGCCGAACCGCGACCAGCTTCCCGCCGACATCAGCCGGCCGCATCAGTTCAACAACACCAATTTCCACTTCCATGGCGCCCATGCCAGCCCGAGCGGCATTGCCGACAATGTCATGCGCTCGATGGCGCCCGGCCGCGCCTACGAGATCGAGATCAAACTGCCGGCCGATCACACCAGGGGCACTTACTGGTATCACCCCCACCACCACGGCAGCGCCGATATCCAGATGTCGAGCGGCATGGTCGGCGCCATCGTCATCGAGGGCGATTTCGCCGACGTGCCGGAGATATCCGCCGCCCGCGAGCGGATGCTGATCCTGACCCAGGTGGTCTACGACGCGCACGGCATGATCGAGAATTTCGAGACGCTGTTTCCGGAGACGGCGACCCGTTTCCTCGCGATCAACGGACAACGCCGGCCGGTAATCGAGATGCGCCCGGGCGAGGTGCAGCGCTGGCGCATCCTCAATGCGGCCTATCAGGACGACATGCTGCTTGATCTGGAAAAACACGATTTGCACGCGGTGGCCTATGACGGCATCCAGCTCGGCGCCGTGCAGCGCCTCAAGCAGCTTCTGATCGCGCCGGGCCAGCGCGCCGATCTGCTGGTGCAGGCGGGGCCTGCCGGCACCTATGCCCTGAACGCGGCACCTTATGATCAGGGACACCCCTCGCCCGTCGGCGAACTGGCACGTCTGGTGGTATCAGGCGCGCCGACGGACATGAAGCTGCCGCGCGCCTTGCCGCGCCCGCCGCTGGAGAGCATCAAGGAAACCGAAATCACCAACCGTCGCACAGTCACGTTCTCGGCGACCGCGCCGGAAGCCGACGCCGCCGGCCATTGGCAGGAGTTCAACTTCTTCATCGATGGCAAGAAGTTCGATCCCGGCCGGATCGATCAACGCGTCAAGCTCGGCGCGGTCGAGGAGTGGACGATCGTCAACACGCATGAGCATGACGACCACGTCTTTCATATCCACACCAATCCGTTCCAGATCGTCTCCGTCAACGGCAAGGCGCTGGCGGTGCCGGAATGGCGCGATAGCGTGATCGTGGAGCGCAAGGGCGGCAAGGTCGTGTTCCGCTCCCGCTTTCTGGATTACACCGGCATTTACATGGTCCATTGCCACATGATGAATCATGAGGAGATGGGCATGATGCAGACCGTGGAGGTCTATAAGGAATGAGCGGATCGGCGCCGTTCGTTCAGGCGAGTCGCGCGATCAAGCGGGAACGTACGTCAACCTGATCACGTCCTCGTCCATTCGATCGCTGGACAGAAGGCGCAGCGGCGGCCGGGGGCCGGCGAAGAATGGCTTGCCGCGACCCAGCACGACCGGGTGGAGGTAGATTCGATACTCATCGATCAGACCAAGATCGGTCAGGCTTCGCGCCAGGTCCGGTCCGGCGACGTCAATCTCGCCTGCGCGCTCAGCCTTCAGCCGCCGTATCACCGCCTCGAAATCATCCCCGACAAGCGTGGCGTTGGGGCCGACTGCCTTCAGGGAGCGCGACACGACCCACTTCGGTTGCTTCCGCCACGCCGCTGCGAAGTCGTGTTTCGCCGTGTCCCACTCGGGATGGTCTTCGTCCCAATAACGCATGATCTCGTAGATGCGGCGACCGTACACGCTGCCCGCCAGGCCGCGCACCTGCTCGATGAAGTGACGAAAGAGCGCGGGGCTTGGCGGCCTGAATTCGGGGTGGTCGTGGTCGACATAGCCGTCCAGGGACTGGTTCATTCCAAATACGATCTTCGCCATGGCGATTTCCCCCACTTTCCAGCCGGCGTTATCAGGCGACGCCGAGCTTGCCGCGCTCGCCTTCACGGGGCGTCGAGAGCTCCTCGGGCGTCAAAAATTCGGCCAGATCCGCCGCCTCGTAAAACGGGCGGATCTCGACCCCGCTCGCGCCCAACATGGGATTGCGCTTCGCCCACGCCACGGCCTCGTCGATATCCCTGACCTGCCAGATCATGAAGCCGGCGACCAGTTCGCCGGTCTCGGCGAACGGCCCGTCGATCACCTTGCTGCCCGAACCATCTGACGTGATGCGCTTGGCCTCGGCGCTGTTCTGGAGGCCGGCGCCGGCCACCATGATGCCGGCCTCGACCAGTTCCTCGGTGAACGCGTCCATCGCCGCGAACGCCTCTTGCGTGGGCGGCGCGCCTTTTTCGCTGCCGTCCGTGGCTTTTCCGAACACCATCACCCGCATTGTGTGTCTCCTTGTGGCGGCCCTGGCCCAAGGACGAAGCAGGTCGACAATATCCGACAGTTCGCGAGGACTTTTTTTTACGGGCTCTTCTGTCGTCACCACCGGTCCTCGACTGCCCTGTCAGAGTCAGGCCCTTCAAGACGGCATCGAGCGTGTCGTTTACGTCGGTGGCAATTTCACGAACGGATCGACCACTGCGACACCCAACGGCTCAAGATGTCTGAGATTGCGCGACAGGATTGTTAATCCACGATGCTGCGCTGTTGCGGCAATGATAATGTCGGCAAGTCCCGGCGCCTGTCCGAGACCGCGCGCCCGGTCCGACAGCGCCCCGGCGATCCGGGCAACTGCTGCATCGAAAGCAAGAATGCGATCACCGTAGAGATGTAGGACCGTCACGAGCCAGGCCGTGAGATCAGCGCTCTTGCGCTTCGCACCCTCGCGCCGCAGCTTCGCTATTCCGTCCTCGATCTCCGCTACAGTGACAGCTGACATGAACAACACGGCAGAATGTGCATCCATCCATTCCAGAAGTGCCAGCGGCACCGGTCGGGATGGCGCCGCGGCGGAGATCACATTGGTATCGACGAGATACACTGGAAGATCAGAGACCTGATTTCCGCAACGGCGACTTGTCGCGGCCGGGCAAATCCCCTGCTGTCAACGGCGCCGCCATCAGCAGACGACCGAAGCTCGGAACGGTCGACAACCGCTCCCACTCCTCGTAGCTCACAACCACCGCCTGCCGCTTGCCATGACGGGTGATGACTGCCGGCTCGCCCCGCATCGCTTCGTCCACGACCGCAGACAAACTGGCCTTGGCGTCACGCAGTTGAATTTCGCGCATGATGGCAACTCCACATGTGACCACTGTAGTCATATTGCCAAGTCCCCGCTTTTGCAAGGGGCAAACACTGCGGACGGCCTTTATATAAGCTGTTCTCCGGAGCCAAGGGCTTGATTCAATCCCGCTCTAGATATACATTATTTTAAATGTATATCTACGGGAGTGGCCACACATGCAAGTCGCCAAATGGGGGAACAGTCTCGCGGTCCGCCTCCCCGCCGCGGTGGTCGACGCCCTTGAACTCAGGGAAGGCGATGAGATCGAAATTCATGTCGCCGATCCACGCAAGTTCGGCGTGGCGCGAAAGCCCGGACGCGATGAACTCTTGAAGCGCCTTCGCGCCTTCCGTGGACGCCTGCCTGCCGATTTCAGGTTCGACAGAGACGACGCAAATGCCCGTTAGTTTTTTCGACAGCAATGTCCTGCTCTACCTTGCCTCAGGCGATGCCCTGAAGGCCGATCGGGCGGAAGCGACCATCGCCGCGGGCGGCGCGATCAGCGTGCAGGTCCTCAACGAAATTGCCAACGTCGCGCGTCGAAAGATGCAGATGTCGTGGGACGAGACCCATGCGCTATTGAATACGCTGCGTGAGCTGCTGATCGTGCATCCCCTCACCGTCGAAACCCACGAGACTGGCCTCGCGCTCGCCGAACGATACGGCCTCGCCACCTACGATGCGATGATCGCGGCCTCGGCGCTCAACGCCGGTTGCGATACGCTGTGGTCGGAGGACATGCAACACGGCATGACGTTGAACGAAGGGTTGCGGATCGCGAATCCGTTTCGGGGAACTTAGCTTGGAGAGTTGATTCCTGTTGTGTTCCCCTCACTCCCACTCAATCGTCCCCGGCGGCTTAGACGTCACATCATACACCACCCGATTAACACCCTTCACCTCGTTGATGATCCGCGTCGCGGTCTCGCCCAAAAACTTCATCTCGAACGGATAAAAATCCGCGGTCATGCCGTCGGTGGAGGTCACCGCACGCAGGCCGACCACGAATTCATACGTCCGCCCGTCGCCCATCACGCCGACGGTCTTGACCGGCAGCAGCACGGCGAAGGCCTGCCAGATCGCATCGTAGAGGCCGTGTTTTCTGATTTGATCGATATAGACAGCGTCGGCATTGCGGAGGATGTCGAGCTTTTCTTTTGTGATGTCGCCGGGGCAGCGGATGGCGAGGCCGGGGCCGGGGAACGGATGGCGGCCGACGAAGATTTCGGGGAGGCCGAGTTCGCGACCGAGCACGCGGACTTCGTCCTTGAACAATTCGCGCAGGGGTTCGACCAGCTTCATGTTCATGCGATCAGGAAGGCCGCCGACATTGTGGTGGCTCTTGATGGTCACCGACGGTCCGCCGGTGAAGGAGACGCTCTCGATCACGTCGGGATAGAGCGTGCCCTGCGCCAGGAAGTCCGCGCCACCGATTTTCTTCGCTTCCACATCGAACACGTCGATGAAGAGCCGACCGATGGTCTTGCGCTTCACTTCGGGGTCGGTGACGCCTTCCAGCTCGCCCAAAAATTGCTTCGAGGCATCCACGTGCACCAGCGGGATGTTGTAGTGGTGCCGGAACAGGTCGACGACGGTCTTGGCTTCATCGAGCCTGAGCATGCCGTGATCGACGAACACGCAGGTGAGCTGGTCGCCGACCGCCTCGTGGATCAGAACCGCCGCCACAGCGGAATCGACGCCGCCGGAGAGGCCGCAGATCACCCTGCCCTTGCCGATTTGGGCGCGGATTTTTTCGATCGCCTCCTCGCGGAACGCGCGCATGGTCCAGTCGCCGGTGAGGCCGGAAACTTTTCTGACGAAATTGCGGATCAGTTTTGCCCCGTCAGGCGTGTGCACCACTTCGGGGTGGAACATCAGGCCGTAATATTTGCGCTTCTCGTCCTGGATGATCGCGAACGGCGCGTTGGCGCTGACGCCCGCGACCGAAAAGCCCGGCGGCATTTTGGTGATGCGGTCGCCATGGCTCATCCAGACCTGATGCTTCTCGCCCATGCCCCAGGTGGATTCGAACAAAGTGCTCGCCGCCTTGACCTCGACATCGGCGCGGCCGAATTCGCGGTGATGGCCGCCCTCGACCTCGCCGCCGAGCTGGGCGGCCATGGTCATCTGGCCGTAGCAGATGCCGAGCACGGGAACGCCGGAATCGAAGATCAGCTGCGGCGCGCGCGGCGAGCCGGCTTCGTGCACGGACTCCGGACCGCCGGAGAGGATCACCGCTTTCGGCTTCATCTCCCGGAAGGCCTGTTCGGCTTTCTGGAACGGCACGATCTCGGAATAGACGCCCTCCTCGCGCACGCGGCGGGCGATCAGTTGCGTCACCTGACTGCCGAAATCGACGATCAGAATCTTGTCGTGCGCCGAGGCCACCGAAGGCGTCGACTCTGCTGCGGGCTGTGCTGCTGTCATGGACAGGAATTACGCGACGGGGGGCGGCCTCGCAACCGCACAAAGCGGTGACCCACATTCTTATGTCGGGCATGGACAAACCGGATTTAGGTAAGTATTATTGACCTAATTTGTTCCGCGGGAGGAAAGCATGACGAGCCCACCCCACGATGCCGCGCGTCTCGCCAGTTTGGGCCGGGAATGGATCGCCGCCTGGAATTCGCACGATCTGGAACGCGTGCTGGCGATGTATGCCGAAGACAGCGAGATGACGTCGGATCGGATTCCCGCGCTCGGCTTCGACGCTTCCGGCACGTTGCGCGGCAAGGACAGGCTTCGCGCCTATTGGGGCATGGCGCTGCAGCGGCTGCCCGATTTGCATTTCGAGCTGATCGATATTTATGTCAGCCCGGATAGTGTGGTGGTGTTTTATCAGAACGACCGTGGGGCGAGGATTTGCGAGTATCTGCGTGTGGATGCAGAGGGCAGGATCAGGCAGGGTTCGGCTAATCATTTGGTGCATTAGAGGTAGTGTGGCCGCGAATTCGGTGCACCTCTCCCGCTTGCGGGGGAGGTCGGCGC
>JACDAG010000880.1 GCA_013695565.1 Bradyrhizobium sp. | reverse complement strand
CAATGACGGAAGCGACGATCAGTGCCCGCTATGGGCCTTCTTCATCGCTTCGAGCTGCTCGGGACTGGCGGCGCCCTGAAACTTCGCTTTCCAGGTCTCATAGGGCATGCCGTAGACCGCCTCGCGGCTCTCGTTCTTGCTGATCGCCACACCCTTGCCGTCGGCCTCTTCCTTCATCCAGTTCGACAGGCAGTTACGGCAGAAGCCGGCCAGATTCATCAGGTCGATGTTCTGGACGTCGGTACGGCTGCGCAGGTGCTCGACCAGACGCCGGAAAACGGCAGCTTCCAATTCCGTTCTGGTTTTGTCGTCAATCGTCATGGTCGTGATCCCGCAGGGTTATTCCTGAGCATATTGATATCAGGTGGGAATTGTCACAGATTTTGCCATATCGGCGCGCAAAACAGCACCGGATCGAGGTGAACCCCCGGTCCCACATCGTGGGAAACGCTGTTCCCGGGCGTTGACAGGCCCCGCCGGGCCGCGCGAAATCGTCAATCATTTGATATAGCTTCGCTACATGATCGGAACAGATTCTCTGCCTTCATCCCCCTTCCCCGCTCGCATGACCGCCGGCCTCCTGCCGGTGCTGGCGTTTGCGGTGGTGGGCCTGTGGAACAGTTCGGCGGCGGCGGATTTCAGGCTCTGCAACAACACGTCGAGCCGGGTCGGCATCGCGCTCGGCTACAAGGACGCCGAGGGCTGGACCACCGAGGGGTGGTGGAACGTGTCCTCGCGCAGCTGCGAGACGCTGCTGCGCGGAACGCTTGTCGCACGCTTCTATTATATCTACGCGCTCGACTATGACCGCGGCGGCGAATGGTCGGGGCAGGCCTTCATGTGTTCGCGTGACAAGGAATTCACCATCAAGGGTACCGAGAATTGCCTGGCGCGCGGCTTCGACCGCACCGGGTTCTTCGAGGTCGACACCGGCGAACAGAGAGCATGGACCGTGCAATTGACCGAAGCCAACGAACAACCCGCGCAGCAGCGCGTGCCGGGGATTCCAGGAACAGTCGGTCCGGGCGGGGTGCCGGGCCTGGGCGGATCCGGTCAACCACCAGCGGCGCCAAAACAATGAGACGCCTCCGTCGTATCAAGATCCTCGCCACCCTCGGCCCGGCATCGTCGGACAGCGCGATGATCCGCAAGCTGTTCGAGGCCGGCGCCGACGTGTTCCGCATCAACATGAGCCACACCTCGCACGACAAGATGCGCGAACTGGTCACGACCATCCGGAATGTCGAGTCCAGCTACGGCCGGCCGATCGGCATTCTGGTTGACCTGCAGGGACCAAAGCTGCGGCTGGGCTCGTTCAATGAAGGCGCCACGCAGCTCAAGAACGGCCAGAGCTTCATTCTCGATTCCGACAAGACGCCCGGCGACAACAGCCGCGTCCAGCTTCCGCATCCGGAAATCCTGGCGGCGCTGCGGCCGGGCCACGCGCTGCTGCTCGATGACGGCAAGGTGCGGCTGATCGCCGAGGAAACCTCGCCCGATCGCGCGGTGACCCGCGTAGTGATCGGCGGCAAGATGTCGGACCGCAAGGGCGTCAGCCTGCCCGATACCGACCTGCCGGTCTCGGCGATGACGCCAAAGGACCGCGCCGACCTCGAAGCGGCGCTCGTGACCGGCGTCGACTGGGTCGCATTGTCATTCGTGCAGCGCGCCGAGGATGTCAATGAAGCGAAAAGGCTGATCCGCGGCCGTGCCGCCGTGATGGCCAAGATCGAAAAGCCGCAAGCGATCGATCGCCTCGCCGAGATCCTGGAGGTCTCCGACGCACTGATGGTGGCGCGCGGCGATCTCGGCGTCGAACTGCCGCTGGAGCGGGTGCCGAGCCTGCAGAAACAGATGACGCGGATGGCGCGCCGTGCCGGCAAACCAGTGGTGGTCGCAACCCAGATGCTGGAATCGATGATCCAGTCACCGGTGCCGACGCGCGCCGAAGTCTCCGACGTCGCAACCGCCGTCTATGAAGGCGCCGACGCCATCATGCTGTCGGCAGAATCCGCCGCCGGCAAATTCCCGGTCGAGGCGGTCTCGACCATGAATCGCATCGGTGAGGAAGTAGAGCGCGATCCGACCTATCGCTCGGTGCTGACGGCACAGCGGCCGGAGCCCGAAGCGACCGTCGGCGACGCCATCGCGGACGCCGCGCGGCAGATCGCCGAGACGCTGGAATTGTCCGCGATCATCTGCTGGACCAGTTCGGGCTCGACCGCGATCCGCGTCGCGCGCGAACGGCCGAAGCCGCCGGTGGTCGCGATCACGCCGAACCTTGCGACGGGACGCAAATTATCCGTGGTGTGGGGCGTGCATTGCGTGGTCGCGGAAGACGCGCAGAACCAGGACGACATGGTCGATCGCGCCGGTTCGATTGCCTATCGCGACGGCTTCTCCAAAGCGGGCCAGCGCGTGATCATCGTCGCCGGCCTGCCGCTGGGCACACCAGGCTCTACCAACATGGTGCGCATCGCCAATGTCGTCCCGGAAGGCAAGACGGATAAGTAGGCGCCGCGCAGCCTGAAGGGTTACGCCCCGACCAGCGCCTTGGCCGGCAGCACCGCTTGCACCACGAGGCCGCGGGCGCGGGCGTCCATGACGCCGACGGCGCGCAACGCGAGCAGCGTCACGGTCTGCACGGCGTCGCGCAGTTTTGCCTGATCGTCCAGATAGTCCGGCGCCAGCGGACCGACCAGCGCCTCATGAAGCGCACCGAGCAGCGCGGTGGCGGCGAGCGCCGTATCCTGCGCCGGCAAATGCCCGGCCCGCACGGCCGCATCGATCCGCGCGGCGATCTCCCCGGAGATTTCGCGGCGGCTGGCCAGCCGCGACGCCGACACATCGACATCGACCGGTTCCGCCAGGATGCCCCAGGCCAGCTTGCGCTGCGACAATACGTGGACGGCGACCGTCGTGACCGCCGCGGCCAGTGCCGAAGACGGCCCGGGCGCCGCCTCCGCCGCGCGGCGGATCGCCGTCAGTTCGTCGCGCGAGACTTCGGCGATCAGTTCGGAAATCAGATCCGTTTTGGATGGAAAGTAGCGATACACCGTGCCCGCGGCGACACGCGCCCGCGTTGCGACCGGAGCGATTTGCACCGCCGCCATGCCGCCGTCAGCCGCGGCATCGCGCGCTGCCGCCAAAATGGCGCTGCGGCGCGCCGCGAGGCGCTTTACGACAGCTTGAGTCCGCCGATAGACCATGGCGCGCGTTTCTCATCCCGGCGCGCTCCTGTTT
>JACDAG010000868.1 GCA_013695565.1 Bradyrhizobium sp. | reverse complement strand
AAATGACTCACTTTTGTCTTTTTGAGTCTCGACACTCGATAAATACAAGAAGCTACTGTGCCCCAAGTGTTTGTTGCGACTCGCGAATTTTTTCCCGGGACAGCCCTGCGCTTGCGGGGAGAGGTCGGATTGCCTCGGCGACGCAAAGCGTCGTCCGGTGCAATCCGGGTGAGGGGGACTCTCGACAGATCTCGCTTGCGGAGAGTCCCCCTCACCATAGCCGATACTTCGTATCGGCGCTCTTCTTCTCTTCAGAACGGCGGCTGTAGGCCGCCTACGCCCTCTCCTCGCAAGCGCGGCGAGGGAGAAGTGCTTCGACCGGAGCATCCTCGCGCCTACACGTCGAAGAACACCGTCTCGTCGTCGCCCTGCAAATGGATATCGAGCCGATAGGCTGTACCGGGATTGCAATTCGCACGCTGGGCGATCAGCGTGGCGCGGCGGTCGATCGGCACCAGCGCCAGCACGGGATCGGTGGCATTGGCCGCCTCGCCGCCGAAATAGATTCGGGTGTAGAGATGCAGCAGCATGCCGCGTGCGAACACCGCCAACACGAGATGCGGCGCCTGTGGCTTGCCGTCGGGATCGGGCACGATGCCCGGCTTGATGGTGTCGAACGCGTAACCGCCATTGGCATCGGTGCCGCAGCGGCCGAACCCCTTGAACGACGAATTGGGCAGCGCGCGCTTGTCCTGCGGATCGGAGAAGCGGCCCTGCGCGTCGGCCTGCCAGACCTCCAGCATGCAATCGGGCATCGGCTGGCCGTCGCCGTCGAACACCCGGCCCTCGATGCGAATGCGCTCGCCGATCGTATCAGGGGTTACGAGGTTGTTGGAGAAGGCGTCGTTCCAGTCGTATTTGCCGTTCGACGTCAGGCCGTAGGCGAAATAGGGACCGACGGTTTGCGATGGCGTGACGCCCTGCGGCTCTGTCTCAGGCACTTACTTGGTCTCCATCGGCGTGGCGTTGCGCCCGCGCAGCACAATGTTGAAGCGGTAGCACAGCGCCCAATCCGGCTTGGTACTTTCCAGATCGAAGTCGGACACCATCCGGTTGCGCGCCTTCTCGTCCGTCACCGAATTGAAGATCGGATCGAACGGAAACAGGGGATCGCCGGGGAAATACATCTGCGTCACCAGCCGCGAGACGAACGAATGCCCGAACACCGAGAAGTGGATGTGGGCCGGCCGCCAGGCGTTGTGATGGTTACCCCAGGGATAGGCGCCGGGCTTGATGGTGACGAAGCGGTAATAACCTTCGCTGTCCGATTGCGCGCGCCCCGCGCCGGTGAAGTTCGGGTCGAGCGGCGCCGGATGCTGGTCGACGACATGGATATAACGGCCGCAGGCATTGGCCTGCCACAGTTCGACCAGCGTATTTGGCACGCCGCGACCGTCTTCATCGAGCACATGGCCGTGCACGATGATGCGCTCGCCGAGCGGTTCGCCCTTACCCTGCAGCGTGAGGTCGTTGTCGTTCTCGCGCACCGTCTCGTGGCCGTAGACCGGCCCGGTCAGTTCCGACAGCGTATGCCGCATCGGGATCAGCGGCTTGGTCGGCGAGCGTTTTACGGTGCTCTTGTAGCCGGGCGACAGCCGCGGCGGATGGGCCGCGAGGCTTTCAACGGGGTAAATCAAGGTCATGGTGCCATCCTCATCAGCGCCGTCATTCCGGGGCGTGCGAAGCACGAACCCGGAATCTCGAGATTCCGGGTCTGGTCCTTCGGACCATCCCGGAATGACGGACCCATCAATTGATCTTCTCGATCGCCATCGCGACACCCTGACCGACGCCGACGCACATGGTGGCGAGCGCGCGTTTGCCGCCGCGCTTTTCCATGCCGTGCACCGCCGTCATGGCCAGCCGCGCGCCGCTCATGCCGAGGGGGTGGCCGAGCGCGATGGCGCCGCCATGCGGATTGACGAAATCGGCATCGTCCTTGACGCCCAATTGCCGGAGAACGGCGATGCCCTGCGAGGCGAAGGCTTCATTGAGTTCGATCAAATCGAAATCGCTGATCTTGAGGCCAAGCCGCTCCATCAGCTTGCGGGTCGCCGGCACCGGGCCGATGCCCATGATGCGCGGCGGCACCGCGGCCGACGCCAGCCCTAGGATGCGCGCCCGTGGCGTCAGCCCGTGCTTTTTCACGGCGGCTTCGGACGCCAGGATCATCGCGGCGGCGCCGTCATTGACGCCGGAGGCATTGCCCGCCGTCACCGTGCCGGGATTGCGCACGATCGGCTTCAGCTTTGTCAGCCTTCCAGCGTGGTCTCGGGGCGCGGATGCTCGTCCTTGTCGACGGTGATCGGACCCGCCTTGCCGCCCGGAACTGACACCGCGGTGATTTCCTCGGCGAAATACCCCGACGCGATGGCGGCACCCGCGCGCTGCTGCGAGCGGATCGCGAACGCGTCCTGATCGGCGCGCGAGACCTGGAATTCCTCGGCGACGTTCTCGCCGGTCTCCGGCATCGGATCGACGCCGTACTGCGCCTTCATCAAGGGATTGATGAAGCGCCAGCCGATCGTGGTGTCGAAAATATCGGCCGAGCGCGAAAACGCTTCCGGCGCCTTGCCCATCACGAACGGCGCGCGGGTCATCGATTCGACGCCGCCGGCAATGGCGAAATCGATCTCGCCTGATCGAATCGCGCGGCCGCCGGCACCGACGGCATCGAGACCGGATGCACAGAGCCGGTTGAGGGTCTGGCCGGGAACCGAGTCGGGCATGCCCGCGAGCAACAGCGCCATCCGCGCGACGTTGCGGTTGTCCTCGCCGGCCTGGTTGGCGCAGCCGAAAAACACCTCGTCGACCTGGGTCCAGTCCAGATTGGGATGCTTGGCCATCAGCGCCTTGATCGGCGCGGCGGCCAGATCGTCGGCGCGCACCTTGGCGAGCGAGCCGCCAAAACGGCCGATCGGGGTCCGTACGGCATCGCAAATGAACACATCACGCATTGAATCTCTCCCTGAACGCCGCGTTTGGGCCTTGGACCCGCTGGAATTGATGGCGAGTTTTAGGAGCGCGCCCGCGGCAGGTCAATTGACACTCGTCGTCCCGGCCTTGAGCCGGGGCCCATACGCCGCGGCGGGAATTGTCAGAAAAAGGCGTCTGCCACCGTGGTCCCGCCGCCAGGCCGCGGCGTATGGCTCCCCCGATGCGCAATTGCGCATCTGAGATCGCGCTTCGCTTGTCCGGGACGACGGGGGAAAACGTGGTTTCTGGCGGCAAAGGAATAGGATCGGACGCCGGAATTTTGTAGTTTTCGCCTCCGATGACCATCCCGCAATCCATCCCCCTGCCCCCGGAAGCAACACCTGAGCCGGCTCCGGCCGCTGACGCGCCCGCGCGCGTCACGCCGATGATGGAACAGTACCTTGAAATAAAGGCCGGCCATCCCGGGCTGCTGCTGTTCTACCGGATGGGCGATTTCTACGAACTGTTTTTCGAGGACGCCGAGATCGCCTCGAAAACGCTCGGCATTGTGCTGACCAAGCGCGGCAAGCATCAGGGCATGGATATCCCGATGTGCGGCGTGCCGGTGGAGCGCTCCGAGGATTACCTGCACCGCCTGATCAATGCTGGCCACCGGGTCGCGGTGTGCGAGCAGACCGAGAATCCCGCGGCCGCACGCGCGCGTGGCAACAAGAGCGTGGTGAGCCGCGGCGTGGTGCGGCTGGTCACGCCGGGCACCCTGACCGAAGACACGCTGCTGGACGCCCGGACCAATAATTACCTGCTGGCGATTGCGCGGGCGCGTGGATCCGCCGGCAGCGACCGTATTGGGCTCGCCTGGATCGACATTTCGACCTCCGAATTCATGGTCACGGAATGCGCGATCGCCGAGCTTGCCGCGACCCTGGCGCGGATCAATCCCAACGAGGTCATCGTCACCGATGCGCTTTACGGCGATGCCGATCTGGGCGCGCTGCTGCGCGAACTCCCCGCGGTGACGCCGCTGACGCGGGACGTGTTCGACGGCGCCACCGCGGAACGGCGACTGTGCGATTATTTCGCGGTCGCCACCATGGACGGCCTGTCCGCGATGTCGCGGCTGGAAGCGACCGCGGCGGCTGCTGCCGTGACCTATATCGATCGAACGCAGGTTGGAAAGCGCCCGCCGCTGTCACCTCCCTCGCGCGAGGCCGCCGGCACCACGATGGCGATCGATCCTGCGACCCGTGCCAATCTGGAATTGACGCGCACGCTCGCGGGCGAACGGCGCGGCTCGCTGCTCGACGCGATCGATTGCACGGTCACCGCGGCCGGATCGCGGCTGTTGGCGCAGCGTCTCGCCGCCCCGCTCACCGACAGCGCCGCGATTGCGCGGCGGCTAGACGCCATCGCGACCTTCGTCGCCGACAGTTTTGCGCGCGAGGACATCCGCACCACGCTGCGTGCTGCCCCCGACATGTCGCGCGCGCTGGCGCGGTTGTCCGTGGGCCGGGGCGGCCCGCGCGATCTTGCAGGATTGCGCGACGGCATCCTCGCCGCCGATTCTGCGCTGGCGCGGCTGTCACAACTCGAGGCGCCGCCGCCGGAGATCGCGGCCGTGATGGAGGCGCTGCGCCGTCCCTCGCGCGATCTCGCGCGAGAATTCGAACGCGCTCTGGCCGAGCAATTGCCGCTGATCAAGCGCGACGGCGGCTTCGTCCGCGAAGGCTACGAGGC
>JACDAG010000865.1 GCA_013695565.1 Bradyrhizobium sp. | reverse complement strand
GTGTAATGCTGCGCCTTGAACCATTTGCCGGACATGTTGACGGGCGCGCCATGAGTGAGATGCCCGCCGGCGGCGAGATCGAGGCCCATGAAGGTGTCGCCGGGCTGCAGCAGCGCCAGGAACACCGCCTGGTTCATCTGGCTGCCTGAGTTCGGCTGCACGTTGGCAAACTGCGCGCCGAACAATTTCTTGGCGCGCTCGATCGCCAGCGTCTCGGCGACGTCGACCCATTCGCAACCGCCATAGTAACGCGCGCCCGGATAGCCCTCGGCGTATTTGTTGGTCATCACCGAGCCCTGCGCTTCCAGCACCGCGCGGCTGACGATGTTTTCCGACGCGATCAGCTCGACCTCGTGGCGCTGCCGGCCGAGTTCACCCTTGATGGCGGCGGCGATTTCCGGATCGGCCTCGGCGAGCGTGGCCGTGAAGAACGAGTCGGGGGCGGAAGCGGTCTTGATGCTGGAGGTCATGGGCCGAAATATCTCCACCGCCGCAAGCCCTTAGGGGCAAAACGGTCGGTTACGTGTGGCGGTCGAAAGCTGCATTTGCGAGATACCACATCGGCCCGGGCCGGCCAAGCACTTGCGGTATCCGCCTGATATTTATGCAAGATATGGTGGGGATGGCGGGGGTGCCAATCCCGGGCACCTCCGCCAGCCGTCGCCCCGGCCTTGAGCCGGGGCCCACAATCACAGGAGCCCGTTGGAGAAGAAGGCGTCTACCAGAGTGCCCCTTACGCGGGCCCCGGCGTATGGGTTCCGGCGTTCGCCGGAACGACAAAAGCTATTTCGCGAACCGATACGCCCCACCCTTCTCCACCGAGCGCTGGAACGCCGGGCGCGCGTGCATACGGGTCAGCCACGCCGCCAGATTCGGATACGGCGCTAGCTTCTCGAACACCTTCGCCATCTCGCCGACAAAACTCATCTGGATGTCGGCACCCGAGAGCGACTGGCCGATGAAGAACTCGCGCCCCTTCAGCGCGCGGTCGACATAGCCGAGATGATTGGCCATCTCGCTGTCGATGCGCGGATGCAGCGGCGCGCCCGCCTCCTTCAGCCTCGAGACATAGAGGTTCAGCATCAGCGGCAGCATCGCCGAACCTTCCGAATAATGCAGCCACTCGTTATACGCCTCGTAGTCGGCGCTGCCGGCTGCCGGCATCATCGCGCCTTTTCCGTATTTGCGGATGACGTAATCGACGATCGCGCCGGACTCCGCGATCGTGACATCGCCATCGGTGATGACGGGCGACTTGCCGAGCGGATGGATCGCGGTCAGTTCCGGCGGTGCCAGTCGTGTCGTGGCATCGCGCTGGTAGCGCTTCATTTCATACGGCGTGCCGAGCTCTTCCAGCAGCCACAATATCCGCTGCGAGCGGGAGTCGTTGAGATGATGAAGCGTGAGCATGCGGATTTCCTCAGGTTTTCTTGTTGGATACGCACGTTAGCAGAGGTTTGCACGACCGTCATGATGCGTGATCGCGCTCACTGAGCTCTGCGCCCTCCATAGCTACGCTCTCCCAGGGTTGGCCTGTTCGAGCCAATCGCACACATGGAGAACGGCTATGAACGAACGCAAACCTGCGCAGGCAATCAATGGCGAGTTGTCACTCGATCAACTCGATGCTGCCGCGGGCGGCCTCACGGTCGGCCCGATCACGATTGAATCAAAGGCGTCGTGGGCATCTTCGTCGGCGCCGGCTGCATCGGTGGCTGGCTTGGCGGTACGGGCATCGCTTATTGCCCAAAGTAGGCTCGCCTGCATGCCATCGGATCCAGGGAGAGCCGGATTTTTGTGAGTCCGGCTCTTCCTGTTGTCTGCAGATGCCGGAAGTTTTATCCCTCGCCCATCGTCCGCCTGCGATGCTAGGCTTTGGTCAGCGAGGAGAAAACGATGCGTATTGCGATTGTCGGCACCGGCGGCGTTGGCGCCGGCTATGGGGCGGCCTTGGCGAAAGCCGGCGCCGATGTCACGTTCATCGCGCGCGGCGCGCATCTGGCGGCCATGAAGCGCGACGGATTGAAGGTCCAAAGCCAGCGCGGCGATATCCATCTGGTGCCGACACAGGCAACGGATAATCCCGCCGAGATCGGCAAGGTCGATTTCGTGCTGTTCTGCGTCAAGCTGTGGGACGTCGAAAGTGCGGGGATAAGCATCAAGCCGCTGATCGGCCCCGATACGGCGGTCATCCCGCTGCAGAACGGCGTCGACGCCGCCGAACGGCTGATCCCGATCCTCGGGCCAAACGCCGTGATGGGCGGCGTGGCCCAGATCAGCGCCAACATCATCGCGCCCGGCTTGATCCAGCAGGTCGGCACCTTCATGCGCATCGTGTTCGGCGAACTCGACGGCAGAAGCAGCAAACGTGGCGAAGCATTTCTGGCGCTATGCCTGAAGGCCGGTTTTGAGGCGAAGCTCAGCGACGCGATCCTCACCGAGCTGTGGATGAAGTTCATCCTGCTCGCCGCCAACGCCAGCGCGGTGGCAACATCACGCCGGCCGATCGGTGATTTGCGCGATCCCGAGATCCGACCGGTCATGCTCGCGGCCTACCGCGAAGTCATGGATGTGGGCCGCGCATGCGGCGTTGCGCTGCCAGACAACGCTGTGGAAATCACCGCTGGATATTCCGACAGCCTGCCCGTGCATCAAAAACCTTCAATGGCGCTCGACCTTGAGCGCGGCAACCGGCTGGAACTGCCCTGGCTCGGCGGCAAGGTGGTCGAACTCGGCAAAAAACACGGCGTACCGACGCCGATGCACAGCCTGATGTATGCGATGCTGAAGCCGTACATTATGGGAAAGCCCGCCTGAGGCGGTTGCGCAAGGCAGCGAGTATCGAGTAGCCAGCATGAGCGACGCGACATGCGGGGGAGTCAAAGCAAAGGACCCGGATGTCGCCGCGCTCATCCGGGCTACGGCAGCGCCCTCGCCGCTTACAGCCAGTCAAGCCTGCGCCGCTCGTCGAGAACACCACGATCAGGAAATTGCGGGCGGGCGTTGCGCAAGCTCGAAGCGGATCGCAAAGCGGATTGAGGCGAACTCACATCCCGGTAAAGCCTGCCTTCACGGGGTCGGTCGAGCCGTCGAGCTGGCGCAGATAGGTCAGGCCGCACACGGTGAGACGGTGGGTATCCTTTTCGCCGGCCTCGAACAGCGTCTTCACATAATCCGTCACCTTCTCGCGCGCTTCGCTGTTCGCGGCGGCGTTGCGGTTCACCAGCAGGTCATAGGTCTGCATGATGCGGTCGATGGCGGCTTCCATGAAATTCTCCGGTTGGCGTCAGGCGATGATTGTTTCGGCTTCGAATGTGGCGATCGCCTTGTTGGCGAGGCGGATCCTGTTGAATTCGCCGCACTGAAACATCTGCACGATGATTTCGAGCAGCCGCTCGTCGGTGGCGAACGTATCCGGGATGGCGCCGACCTTGCGTAGGTAGTTCGATGCGATGGCGTAAGCGTCGCCCACCACCTCGACATTCATCACCCGCAATCCGCGCTCGACGAGCATGTTCCTCGGTCCCCGTGTCAGGGCGATAATGCGCAAGCCCGCCAAAAGTTCCATGCCGGGAAACCGGCGTCTGCCTCCCGAATCAAGGCGTCCCGGCGCTGCGGGCGCAGGGCCCAAACCAAAATATCGAAAACAACCCCATGCAAAGTAAGATGCGTCCCGGCTAAACACCTCGACTCTCACCCCAAAAAGCAAAACGCACCGGCCCCGGTAAACCGGAGCCGATGCGCCTTGAGCAGGGCTTACTGCCTTGCCAGTTGGTTTGACCCCTACGTTGGCTGCCGGTCTTCTAAGCGGCCGGCTTGGCCGTCAAGCGGTCGAAAATCTCAGAGCCGATACAGGATCTGGTCGGTCCAGAAGCGCTCGAGCCGGTGCAGCGACTTGTTCAGGGTCGCGAACTCCTCGTTCGAGATGCCGCCGACCTGCTCCACCGTCTTGACGTGCTTCTGATAGAGCGCGTCGACGATCTTGCGGATTTCCTGGCCCTGCGGCGTGAGGCGGATGCGAACCGAGCGG
>JACDAG010000853.1 GCA_013695565.1 Bradyrhizobium sp. | reverse complement strand
AGCCATTCGCTGCAACGACTCCATCACCTGATCTTTGGTGATGACGCCTTGATGCAACCAGTTCGCCAGATGCTGGCTCGAGATCCGCAGCGTCGCGCGGTCTTCCATCAGGCCGACGTCATGGATGTCAGGTACCTTGGAGCAGCCGACGCCCTGGTCGATCCAGCGCACGACATAGCCCAAGATGCCCTGGCAGTTGTTGTCGATCTCCTGCTTCACATCGTCGGGCGCCCAGTTCGACTGCGACACCGGAATGGTGAGGATGTCCGATAGTTTGGCGCGCTGGCCGCCCTTGGCGAGCTCCTGCTGGCGGGCCTGCACGTTGACCTGGTGATAATGCAGCGCGTGCAGCGTGGCGGCGGTCGGCGACGGCACCCAGGCGGTGGTGGCGCCGGCCTGCGGATGGCCGATCTTCTGCGTCAGCATATCCGCCATCTTGTCCGGTGCGGCCCACATGCCCTTGCCGATCTGGGCGTGGCCGGGCAGGCCGTCGATCAGGCCCATGTCGACGTTCCAGTCTTCATAGGCCTTGATCCAGGGCTGCGCCTTCATATCGTTCTTGCGGATCATGGGACCCGCTTCCATCGAGGTGTGGATTTCGTCGCCGGTGCGGTCGAGGAAGCCGGTGTTGATGAAGCAGATGCGCTTCGAGGCCTTCTGGATGCATGCCTTGAGGTTAACAGTGGTACGGCGCTCCTCGTCCATGATGCCGACCTTCATGGTGTTCTCGGGCAGGCCGAGCAGTTTCTCGACCTCGCCGAACAGTTCGCAGGTCAGCGCCACTTCGTCGGGGCCGTGCATCTTCGGCTTGACGATATAGACCGAGCCGGTGCGGCTGTTCTTGGTCTTCGAAGATCCCTTGAGATCGTGGATCGCGAGCAGGCCGGCGACGGCGGCATCCAGCAGGCCTTCCGGAATCTCGGCGCCCTTGGAGTCCAGCACGGCGTCGGTGATCATGTGATGGCCGACATTGCGCATCAACAACAGGCTGCGGCCGTGCAGGGTGAGGTCCTTGCCGTCGGGCGTCTTGTAGACGCGGTCGGGGTTGAGCGAACGCTTGAGCGTCTTGCCGCCCTTGTCGAAATCGGCCGACAGCGTGCCGTCCATCAGGCCGAGCGTGTTGCGATAGACCAGCACCTTGTCCTCGGCGTCGACCGCGGCGACCGAGTCTTCCATGTCGAGGATGGTCGAGACCGCCGATTCCAGGATCATGTCGGCAACGCCGGCCGGATCGTCCTTGCCGATGACGCTGTTGCGATCGATCTTGATCTCGATGTGCATGCCGTTGTTGACCAGAAGGATCGCGCTTGGCGCCTCTGGTTCTCCGAGATAGCCGACGAACTGTTCGGCCGACTTCAGCGCCGTGGCGTTGCCATGCAGTTTGACCGAGAGCTGGCCCGCGATCACGCTGTAAGAGATTACATCGGTATGGCTGTGGTAGGCGAGCGGCACCGCCGCGTCGAGGAAGGTTTTGGCCTTGGCGATCACCTTGTCGCCGCGGGCCTTGTTGTAGCCCTTGCCGCCTTCGCTCGGGTCGTGCGGGATCGCGTCGGTGCCGTAGAAAGCATCATACAGGCTGCCCCAGCGGGCATTCGCCGCGTTCAGCGCGTAGCGGGCATTGGTCAGGGGAACGACGAGCTGCGGCCCGCAGATCTTGCCGATTTCCTCGTCGACATCAGCGGTCTCGACCTTGTGGGTCGCCGGCTCCGGCTGCAGATAGCCGATCTCCTTGAGGAAGGCGGTGTAGGCGTTCATGTCGAACGCCTTGCCCTTGTTGGCGCGGTGCCAGCCGTCGATCTTGGCCTGCAGCGCGTCGCGGACGGCGAGCAACTCGGCGTTTTTCGGTCCCAATTTCGCGATGATGGCGGCGAGCCCGGCCCAGAATGCGTCGGGGGAAATCCCGGTTTTCGGGGTCGCCTCCTTGGCGATGAAATCGAACAGTTCCGGGGCGATCTTCAATCCGTTGATATCGACACGATTCATGATGGGCTTTCTCGGGTAGAAACGGCGTTTACGGGTGGCTTTCAGGAATGAAAGCAGCAAAAAGCGCGCCAATGGGCAGTTTTCAACTGCCTTTTAGCGCTAAAGCCGGGTCGATGAGAAGGCCCCAAAAAGCCTAGATATTGGCCGCGAGATCGACCAGTTCGTCGAACAGAACGCCAGTCTCCGCCAGCATCCGCTCGATCGCGTCGGTCGCATCGCCAACCGTTCGGGTTGAGGTATCGATCCTCAATTCGCATTGGGCCGGCGGCTGGTAATCATTGCCGATCCCGGTGAAGGACTGCAGCGTTCCCGCCCGCGCCTTGGCGTAATGGCCCTTGGGGTCGCGGCTCTCGCACACTTCGGCCGGGGTCGCGACGTGGATTTCGCGGAATGCGGCGTCCGCAATGCGGCGCGCCGCGGCGCGATCATCGGCCGCGGGCGAAACCGCGGCGACGATGGCGATGTGTCCGTTGCGGGCCAGATGGGTCGCGACTTCGGCAAGACGGCGGATATTCTCGGTGCGGTCCTGCGCCGAAAAACCGAGATCGCCATTGAGGCCGGCGCGCAGCGTGTCGCCGTCCAGCAGAATGGGCGAGCCGCCATTGCCGAACAGCCGGCGCTCCAGCGCACGGGCCAGCGTCGATTTTCCCGAACCGGGCAGGCCCGTGAGCCAGATCACCGCGCCATTGTGGTGATAGCGTGCCGAGCGCTCCTCGGGACGCAGTGCGGATTCGACGGGTACGATGTCGATCGGGACGGCGCGTTGTCCGGCGTCGACCGACAGCACGAGACCGCCGCCGGCAATGCGGCCGTTGACCTCGATCACCAGCCGTCCGGTGCGCGGATTATCCTGATAGGGATCGGCCGCGACCGGCTGCGCCAGCGAGATGTCGATTTCGCCGACGTGATTGCGCGCGATCGACTTGGTCTCGGCATTGGAGAGTTCGCCGGGATCGACCGCTTTCTCGATCGCGACCACATGAGCGCGGCTCTCGCGGGTGCCGAGGCGGATCAGGATCTGCTCGCCCTTGGCGAGCGGCTTGTCGTGCAGCCAGAAAATCCGGGCGCGAATCCGCCGCGTGTCGCGCGGGCTGACGCCGGCATGGGAAATGACGTCGCCGCGCTCGATGAACAATTCGCGGTCGAGGGTGATGCCTACCGAACGGCCGGCGCCATGGCTGCCGTTGACGGGTGTCACCGGCCAGCTCTCGACGGTCTTGATCCTGGCGATCTTGCCGGCGGGCATGATGACGATTTCATCGCCGGCGCTCAAGCTGCCGGACTCGATGCGGCCCGCGACGATGCGGCGGTCGTCGAATTTATAGATCGCCTGCACCGGCAGCCGTAGCGCGAGCTGCTCCAGCGGCCGGGCCGGCTCGAGCGCATCGAGCGCCTCGACGACGCTCGGGCCCTGGT
>JACDAG010000845.1 GCA_013695565.1 Bradyrhizobium sp. | reverse complement strand
AAGCCGAAGATCAGCCAGTTCCAGGTGCCCAGGGTAGCAAACATTTCGGCCATGACACGACCTCAGGTGTTGAACGTCATCTTTCGGGAGAAACGCAATTCGCTTCTCGCGATCGTGCATATTAACGCTGCGGCGAGAACGGCGAAGGCGGCGGTGGCGGCGTGGCGGGACCGCTGCTCGGCACCGAACCGCGGCGCGCGGCCGCTGCAGCCGACGTCGCGCTTTCACCGAACGTCGCCTTGGCGATCTCGCCGATGCCGGCGAGCGAGCCCAGAATGCTCACCGCCTCGATCGGCAGCATGATGATCTTCTGGTTCGGCGAGTCGGCCAGTTGCCCGAACGCCTTGATGTATTTATCCGCGATGAAGTAGTTCAGCGCCGCGACGTCGCCCTTGGAGATGGCTTCGGAAACCATCTGCGTCGCCTTGGCCTCGGCTTCCGCCGAACGTTCGCGCGCCTCGGCGTCGCGGAACGCGGCTTCCTTGCGGCCTTCGGCCTGCAGGATCTGGCCCTGTTTTGCGCCTTCTGCACGGAGAATCTCCGACTGCCGCTGGCCTTCGGCCTGCAGAATGTCGGCGCGCTTGACGCGCTCGGCCTTCATCTGCCGGCCCATGGCTTCGACGAGGTCCGCCGGCGGCACGATGTCCTTGATCTCGATGCGGTTGACCTTCAGCCCCCATGGCGACACCGCGGCGTCGACCACGCGTAAGAGCCGCTCGTTGATCTCGTCGCGATGCGACAGCACCTGGTCGAGATCCATCGCGCCCATCACCGAGCGGATGTTGGTCATGGTCAGCACGATGATCGCCTGGTTGAGGTTGGAAACCTCGTAGCTGGCCTTGGCGGCATCGAACACCTGGAAGAAAGCGACGCCGTCCACCGTCACGGTGGCGTTGTCCCTGGTGATCACTTCCTGCTCGGGAATGTTGATCACCTGCTCCATCACGTTCATCTTGCGGCCGACGCGGTCGAAATAGGGAATGATCAGGTTAAGGCCCGGCGCCAGCGTGCGGGTGTATTTTCCGAACCGCTCGATGGTCCAGTCAAAGCCTTGCGGCACGGTCTTGACGCCCGCGAACAGGGTCACGATGACCAGCAGCAAAAACGCAATCGCGAAAATGTCGAAACCAGACATGAATTCCCTCCAAAACCGGCAAGAGCCGTTGCCGGACGCGGTCGTCGATATGTCTGCCGGATGGTACCGCCGGTTCAGGCCGGCTGTTCTCAACTCATGGTTACGTAGGGAGCAGTTTGCCGGCCGCCAGATATATGCCGCCGGAGCGATGGAATATCAAATCCAGCCCTGAAGCTCGCGCAGCACCAGCTGGCGGATCACGTCCATGCCGGGCTCGGAATCGTTGAGGCAGGGGATCGCGGCGAATTGCTCGCCGCCATTATGCTTGAAAATCTCGGCGTTTTCCTGCGCGATCTCCTCCAGCGTCTCCAGGCAATCGGCGGAGAAGCCCGGGGTCACCACGGCAATGCGCTTGACGCCATCCTTCGCGAGCTGCGCGATGGTCTTGTCGGTATAGGGCTGCAGCCATTCGTCGAAGCCGAAGCGCGATTGAAATGTAAGCTTGAGTTTGGGCGCATCAAGGCCCATCCGTTTGCGCAGGGCATCGGTTGTTGCGATGCAGTGCGCCTGGTAGGGATCGCCCTTGTCGACATATTTCTGCGGCATGCCATGAAACGACGCCACGATCAGCTCGGGCTGGAACGGCAAGGTCGCCAGATGCGCTGATATCGAGACCGCCAGCGCATCGATGTAGTCAGGGTCGTCGTAGTAAGGCGGCGTCACGCGCAGGATCGGCTGCGCGCGCATATCGGCCAGCACGCGGAATACCTCATCGCACACGGTCGCCGAGGTCGCGGCGGAATATTGAGGATAGAGCGGCACGACCAGCAGACGGTCGCAGCCTTGCGCGGTCAGTGCATCGATGCGCGAGCGGATCGAGGGGTTGCCGTAACGCATCGCCCAGTCAACCACGATATGGTCATGGTCCGAGATCGCCTCCGCCAGCTTTTCGGACTGCGCGCGCGTGATCGTCTTCAGCGGGGATTCGTTCTTCTCGGTGTTCCAGATCTTCCGGTAGTCGCGCGCCTTGCGGCCGGGACGGTTGCGCAAAATGATGCCGTTGAGGATCAGCTTCCAGCGCAGCCCCTGGTCCTCGATCACGCGCGGATCGGAGAGGAATTCCTTGAGGTAGACCCGCACACCCCTGGCATCGGCGGTATCGGGCGTGCCGAGATTGACCAGCAGCACGCCGACGCGCGCGGGCTTCGCTTCCGGCGCAGGCTTCGCACTTCCTATCGGAACGACCACGGTCATGATTTCCGTGGCTTCGCGCGTTGCACTATCCTTGTCAAGA
>JACDAG010000844.1 GCA_013695565.1 Bradyrhizobium sp. | reverse complement strand
ATTTCGGGTTTGACAGCCCCGCAAGGGTTTGTTTTCTCTCTGTTCCCGGTGCCGCGGCACCGGAATTTGTTATTTTGCTAGTGCCCCTCATGTTTCCGAAGTTCGTATCAAAGATGCCGCGACAGCGGACGAACTTCGGAAACGGGGCACTAGACCCTTAGGAACTCGAATGCGCGGACTTTTCAGGTGGAGTAGCAAATGGTGGCCGGGTGTGATTCCGCTGGTCATCTTTTGGGCTTTCGCCGCCTGGACAAGCACCGAGCCGCTCGAAGCCGATCTGGCGCAGCGTTCGACCGCGGCGCTAAAGGACACCGTCTTGGACAAAAGGCGAATCGTGGTTGCGGGCCGCGACGTGACGTTCGCAGCGGAAGCATTTTCGGAAGACGGCCGGCTCAGCGCGGTTGCGTCGGTGGAAACCGTGCCGGGCGTGCGGCTGGTCAACGACGAAACCCGCCTCGTTCCCGAAGGCAAGCCGTTCGTCTGGTCGGCTGAACGCGACGTCGTCCGTGTGACGCTGGGCGGCAGTTCGCCGCTGCCGGCGAGCAAGAGCAAGCTGGTGGAAGCGGCCCGCGCGACGCTCGGCGGCGTCGAAGTCGCGGACCGCATGGGTTTGGCGCGCGGCGCGCCGCAACGCTTCGACAACGTCGCGTTGCTGTTGCTCGACCAGATCGCAAAGCTGAAAGACGGCAAGATCACGCTGTCGGACAACAAGGTCACGCTCGCCGGAATGGCGCGTGAACTCGGCGGTCGCGAAGCCATCGCCGCCGCGTTGAAGAATCTCCCCGAGGGCTATTCGGTTGCGGCCAACGACGTCAAGGCGCCGCCCTACATCCTCCAGGCCTACAAGGATCCGGTCGCGGTGACGCTGACGCTGACCGGCTATGTGCCCGATAATAATGCCCACGCGGCGCTGGTGGCGGCAGCAGGCCGCAAATTCTTCAGCGAAAAAGTCGTCGACAATTTAAAGGCGAGCGTCGGTGCACCGGCCGGATTTGCCGCCGCGGTCGTGCCGGCGCTTGGCGCGTTGTCGCGGCTGTCGACCGGGACGCTGGTCGTGACCGATCGCGAGGTGAAACTGTCCGGCGACGCGCTGTATGAAGCCGCCGCAGGCCAGATACGCGCCGGCCTCGGCAAGGAGTTTCCGCAAGGCTGGCAGTTCAAGCCTGAAATCTCGGTCAAGCCGGCCGCGGCACCGGTCGATCCCACCGTCTGCCAGCAGCTGTTCGGTGAATTGCTCGGCAAGGCCAGGATCCGGTTTGAATCGGGAAAGGCCGACATCGTCGCGGATTCCGCCGGCCTGCTCGACCGGCTGATTGAGACGGCATTGCGCTGCCCGAACGCCAATATCGAGGTCGCCGGACATACCGATACCGACGGCGAGGAAGCCGCCAACCAGGCGCTCTCGGAGAAGCGCGCGCAGGCGGTCGCCGATTATCTGATCAAGGCGGGGTTACCCGCGAACCGCTTCACGCCGGTCGGCTATGGCAGCACGCAGCCGATCGCCGGCAATGATTCCGACCAGGGCAAGGCGCAGAACCGCCGCATCGATTTCGTGGTGAGGTAAGCATGGCCTATCTGACAACATTCTTCTGGGGCTGGCTGTTGGCATCGCTGCTGCTCGGCCTGGCGATGGGCTGGATCTCCATCGTTCAGCACGGCGAGGGCGTATCGAAGAATTGGAAGCGATGGCTGGCTGCGTTGGCGGTCGTGCTGGTCGCAGCCTCGCTGTCGCGCGTCGTCCCCGGCCGGTTCGGCTATTGGCTCGATCTTGGCCTCGTCATGTTTGCGCTCTATCTGTGCGGCTGCGCGGTGGGATCCTGGCTGCGGGCCTGGGTGGTCTCACGCAGTGCGCCTGCGGCGTGAGTGCCTGACAATGAGCCTGTCGCCGCACAATCGGATGTTCGGTCGCTACAATGCCTGGGCCAACCAGCGGCTGTACGATGCGGCCGCGCAGCTGAGCGATGAGCAATACCGCGCCGATCGCGGCGCCTTTTTCAAATCGATTCACGGTACGTTCAATCATCTGCTCGCGACGGATCGGATATGGATGCAGCGTTTCACTGGCTCCGGTACCGCGCCGGATCGGCTGGATGCAATTCTGTACGAAACGCTGGACGGGTTGCGTCCCGCACGCGAGGCCGAGGACCGACGGATCGTCGATTTCGTCGACGGCCTGGACGACACCAGGCTGGCTGGCTCGATCCAGTACCGCCGGGTCTCCACCCCGGAGGTCTTCGAGCAACCGCTGGCGCCGGCGCTTGCCCATTGGTTCAATCACCAGACCCACCACCGTGGCCAGGTCCATGCGCTGTTGACCGGGTTGGTCGGCCGGGCGCCGGAACTCGATTTGCTGTTCTACCAGCGGCTTTCACCGCAGGCAGGTGGCAGATGACGCCTCACCCGCAGTTTCACGGACTAGTGACTAGGTTGACCAATGTGCCAGAACCTGTATTGGCGCGGCAGAATGCAGCAAAACTGTGCATCCTTCTGTCATCAATTCCGCCTAATAGATTGAAGAAGCGTGTTTTATTCTCGTTAGGCGAATTCCACTCCGGCCCAAAACGCGCTACTGGAGTCCCCAGGGAGCAGCGGAACGTCGGCGGGGTTCGCACCGTTGCCGTCGTCGCGAGATCGCAATTCGAGGTCTAGATGCTGGAAGCAATACGCAGGGCAATTACGTTTCTGCGCCAGAAGCAGGTCCTGCATAAGCTCGGGGTTGTGATCAGCGTCACCGTCATCGGTGTCGCCTGCTACGTCCTCTATCATATGCTCCGCGGCATCGACACCAATGAGGTGATCGAGGCCATCAGGAGCACCGAACCGCGCCAGATCGTGCTGGCGGCGGTGTTCGTGGCGGCGGGCTATTTCACGCTGACCTTCTACGATCTGTTCGCGGTGCGGGCGATCGGCCACACCCACATTCCCTATCGCATCAACGCGCTTGCCGCCTTCACCTCTTATTCGATCGGCCACAATGTCGGCGCCAGCGTCTTCACCGGCGGCGCGGTGCGCTACCGGATCTATTCGGCCTGGGGGCTGAACGCGATCGACGTCGCCAAGATCTGCTTTTTGGCCGGGCTCACCTTCTGGCTCGGCAACGCGGCTGTGCTGGGATTGGGCATCGCCTATCACCCGGAAGCCGCGGCCTCGATCGATCAATTGCCGGCCTGGCTCAACCGCGCTTTGGCATTTGCGATTATCGCGGGCCTCGTCGGCTATGTGGTCTGGGTCTGGACCCAGCCCCGCGGCGTCGGCCGCGGGCCGTGGACCGTGACGCTGCCGGGCGGCCCGCTGACGCTGCTGCAGATCGGCATCGGCATCATCGATCTCGGGTTCTGCGCGCTGGCGATGTATGTGCTGGTGCCGGACGAGCCCAATCTCGGC
>JACDAG010000822.1 GCA_013695565.1 Bradyrhizobium sp. | reverse complement strand
CTTCTTCCTGGCGAGATACGCTGCGACATTCTTCGAGGAGTGCCCGGCGGCGGCCACAGCCGCTTTCAGTTTGGCCGGGGTGATCTTGAATTTCTTCGACCAGTAGCGGACTTCGTGGGGTTGGCTCAGCGCGATCAGGGCGCGGTCGGCGGCCTTGTGCTTCTGTTCCCTGACATAGGCTTCCACTTTCCTTGCGGAATGGCCGACCTTCTTGACCACGGCCTTGAGCTGCGCCGCCGTGATCTTCAATTTCTTCGACCAATAGGCGACTTCGTAGGACTCGCCGAGGGCGATCAGCGCGGCATCGGCCCCGCCACGCTTCTTCTTGTTATCCGCCATCCCATGCTCCCATCGTGGTGATGAAATCCGACACTTCAGACGAGGGCAACCTAACACGGCCTCCCGTGTTCGGACAGATTCATGCCTGTGGAGAATTCGCCCGGTCAACGGTCAGGCTGCTGCAGCGCGATGCGCCAGCGAGACGATTAGTGGCGGTCCAGCGCTTCCATCTTGCGATAGATGTCGACCTGAAACCATCCGAACAGCGCGATCAATGTCCCGATGCTGAAGACATTGAGGACCTGCAGCTCGCGCGCGACCGTTGCGCTGTAGTGATGGAGCGGTGTCAGCGGGAACAGCTGCATCAGGTACCAAACGGCCAGTGGCAGAATGGTCAGGCCCAGCATCAACAGCCGTTCGTTCCTTCTGAAGGTCAACGCCGCCAGTGCGGCACAAGGGACGAGGAAGACTTCGGTCCCCGAATTGGCGCCCAGAATCCAGATCGTGAAGACGGTGTTGGTAATACCCATGAGCGGCATCGCGATGCGGGCCGCAAGGCCGCTTCGGCGCGACAGCAAGGGAATAGCCAGAAAGACCGGCGTCATGGCGGCCGTCAGCAGGGCTGACGGCAGGGCTTCCCAGCCGGCCGCCCAGAATATGTAGAGCGGCCAGAACGGCAGGTGCGAACCGACCGTCAGCGCCACCCAATTGCTCGCTTCGGCAAGCGGATCGGGATGGGCGGCAAAACTGCGCAGGCCGGCGTGGGTCTTGTGCCAGACACGGGCGAGCGGGTTATCGCGCACACCGCGGCCGAAATATTCTGATGTTGCGAGGTCGGACAAGTGGGCCCCCTGGAGGCTGCGGGTATGTTGTTGTTGATTGATGTTGAGGCTATCCCGCGAGCGCGACACGGGGTGGAATGACGGCCTCTGGCTCGTCGCGGACAAAGCGCGCGGCGGCGTCGATCGCTGTCGGCAATTGGGCGAGGCTTTGCGGCTTTGCAAACAGATAGCCCTGGCCCTTGGCGCAGCCTTCGCGCGCGAGGAATTGCCACTGCGCCTCGGTTTCGATGCCTTCGGCGAGCACGGGCATGCCGAGGCTTTCGCCCAGTGCCAGCACGGTGCGCACGATCGCCGCGGCTGCCGCGTCATCGGGCAGCCGCCTTACGAAGGATTGGTCCAGCTTGAGCTTGTCGAACGGAAATGCGTGCAGCGTCGCCAGCGATGAATAGCCGGTGCCAAAATCGTCCATCGCGATCGATATCCCCATCGCCTTCAGCTTGCGCAGGATATGCAGTCCGTGCGTCTGGTCGGACATGATGGTGGATTCGGTGACCTCGAGTTCGAGCCGCCGCGGCGACAGCCCGGTCTCCAGCAGGATGGCGTGGATGGTTTCGGCGAGGTCGTTGCAGCCGAATTGGACCGGCGACAAATTGACGGCGACCATGCCGGGGATCTTGCCCGCGGCGGCGTCGCGGCAAGCGGTGCGCAGCGCCCATTCACCCATACCGATGATGGCTTCGCTCTGTTCGGCCAGCGGAATGAATTCACCCGGCGAAACCATGCCGCGCTTGGGGTGGCGCCAGCGCATCAGCGCCTCGGCGCCGCAGATTTTTCCGTCGCCGAGCGTGGTCTGCAGTTGATAGTGCAATTCCAGCTCGCCGCGGCCGGCGGCGCCTTGCAGGTCGCGCGCCAACGCGCGTTGTGCCCGTGCTGCGTCGTCCATTTCGCGCTCGTACCGGCAGATGGTGCTGCCGCGCTGCTTGGTCTTGCCCCGGTACATCGCAAGCTTGGCGTAGCTGAGCACCTGGTCGCGTTCAGGCGTGTCGATCGGGAATATCGAATAGCCGATCGACGCGGTGAGGTTGACCTGCTGATCCCCAACCTGAAACGGCTCGGCAAACACCGCGGCAACGCGCTCCGCGAACGCCTGGGCGTCCTGCGGGTGGTTGCCGGACATCTGCAAGCCCAGAAATTCGTCGCCGCTCTGGCGCGCCAGAAACTCGGCCGGACCGAGCACCCGACGCATTCTGTCGGCCACCTCGATCAGGAGGCGATCACCGGCACCGTGGCCGAACGCATCGTTGACGTCCTTGAAGCCATTGAGGTCGATCGAGAACGCCGCCAGCTTGTGCGCCTTCTCGTGGGCCTCGGCGGCGTCGAACGCCAGCCGCTCATTGAAGGCGATGCGGTTGGGCAGGCCGGTCATGGTGTCGTTGAAGGAAAGCTGATTGATTCGATCGGCCGATTCCGTGCGCGAACGCAGGTCGATGATGTAGGTCGAAAAGCCTGATCCCATCATCAGCAGCACGGCGGCAACGACGGCCAAGCCGAGGACGTGCGCCGGAATCAGATAGGCGGGCAGCACGACCGACGGATCGGCCATGGCCGAGGTCGACGCCGTCAGTGCGTAATGCATGACGCAGATCATGAAGGCCAGCACGATCGCCGCGCCATGGCGGCACCAGCGCGTCACCGGACGGTTGGCACGGTTGACCGCGAGCGCCGACAGCGAAAGTGCCAGCGCCAGGGTAATGGCGACGCCCCAGGCATTCCATTCCACATGGCCGGCGATGTGCCAGCCCTGGAACGCGATGATATGCATGGCGATGATGCCGCCGCCCATCACGAGGCCACCGGCCTCGGGGGCCAGCGTAAAATGGCGGCTGCCGATCTCGAACCCGGCGAGGCAGGCAATGATGGCCACGGCCAATACCGCGGCGGTTGCTTTGGGTTCGAAGCCACTGTTCAGCGAGGGATCGAGCGCGAGGATGGAAATGAAGGTGGCAGCCCACAGCGCCGCGCCGGTGCCGACGGAGGCCATGAACAGCCAGCCCAGTCGCGTCGTGCCCTCGGTGGCGCGGGCGCGGGCGAAATGGCGCATGCCGACCCAGGTGCCGAACAGGCAGACCGACGTTGCGATCGCCACCAGCAGCTGGTGGTACGCAAAAGCATAGGTGGCGGCTTGTGACATGACGCTTTTTTCCCCTGTACCCTGACGGTACGGCGCTGCGGTTAATCGGTTGTTCGGGCGGGCTTTTTGGGCTGCGAAAACGCGGGCTGCTCGTGATTTAGCGTTGACGTTCGGTAAGCGTGGTCGCGCTTTCCCGCCGGATTCGACGGCGTGGCGCGTGACGAACGAAACCGGGAGTGATTTGTTAAGCCTGTTGTTCAGGGTCCGGAGGTTTGCCGATGCGCTATCAGCTCTATTACTGGCCGCATATTCAGGGTCGCGGCGAATATGTCCGTTTCGCGCTGGAGGAGGCCGGTGCGGCCTATACCGACGTGGCGCGTAGCGGCAATGGCACGGGCGCGATGATGAAGATGATGGGGAGCGGAAAAGGCATGCCGCCATTTGCGCCGCCGTTCCTCAAAGCCGGAAATCTCGTGATCGGCCACACCGCCAACATCCTGCTTTATCTCGGCGCGCGGCACGGGCTGGCGCCGAAGGCGGAAGCCGGCAAGCTGCTGGTGCATCAGCTGCAGCTGACGATTACGGATTTCGTGCTGGAAGTTCACGACACCCATCATCCGCTCGGTCCGTCGCTGTACTACGAGGAGCAGAAGGCGGCCGCGAAAAAGCGCACCGAAGCATTCTGGAAATCACGGGTGCCGAAATATCTGGATTATTTCGAGGAGTTGCTGGCGGCCAATGGCGGCGCCTATGTCACCGGCCGGCGCCCGACCTACGTCGATCTCTCGCTGTTCCAGATCGTGGAAGGACTGCGCTACGCTTTTCCGAACCGCATGAAGGCGTTCGAAAAGGAAATCCCCGGGCTGGTCGAACTGCGTGATCGTGTGGCCGCGCGGCCGAACATCAAGGCCTATCTCGCCAGCGAGCGGCGGATTGCGTTCAACGAGGACGGGATTTTTCGGCGGTATAAGGCGCTGGATGTATAACTCCGTCATTCCGGAGCGATGCGAAGCATCGAATCCAGAATCTCGAGATCCCGGGTTCGCTTCGCGCCCCGGGACGACGGCTACGCCGTCACCTGTTCCGCCCGTCCACCGGCGTCATCGTCAGCTTCGACAGCTCGATGCCGTCGATGCAACTCACATTGAGCGCCACCACGTCGCTGCCGTCGGGCTTGGTGCCGCGCGCAAACACGTCGACGCCGCAATCGAGGCAGAGCTGGTGGCGGATGGCGTGCTTGTTGAAAAGATATTCGCGCAGATTGTCCTCGCCGGCGCGGAGCTGAAAACTCTTCGGTGCCAGGAAGGTGAAATGCAGGCCCTTCTTGGTGCAGATCGAGCAGTTGCAGGCGGTCACCATGGCCATGTCGGTGGTGCATTCGAACCGGATCTGGCCGCAATGGCAGCCGCCCGTGTAGGTCTTGCTTTCAGGCATGTGTCCCTCACCAAACTCCCGGCAGCAGACGATTGCGCACGCAGGTTCGCGATCATGCACCGCCCCGTTAGCCGGGACTATCCATGATCGCGTGCTTTTTCGTCAATGTTGCGGCGTTGCGTTCGGCCAGGAGAGATAGGTCAGGCAGCCGTCAGGCGAGTTGGTCGATCCGCGTGCCCTGACCGGGCGGCAGTGCGGCGAGCACGGTCGGCCGCGGCGTGCGGGTGCCGTCGGCAGCGCCGCCGTTCTGCACATCGGGTGGCCTTACATCGATCTTGAGCGCGCTGGCTTCGGGCAGCTTGACCTGCAATGGCGCGGGTACAGCAGAGACATTCATCGGAACCATCCTCTTCGTTGCCTCCGACACTGGAGCCATTGAAGCGAACGATGTGTGAATGCGCCCCGGCGATCCCGCCCGATGGTGAACAGGGGACGCGCAAATTCGTTAGAATGCCGCGGATTTTCGCGTCGCGGCGTGGTCGTTGCGCGGGACTATTCGTCCTTGCCGCGGGTGACCGCGATCGCCGCTTCGGTTTTGGTGCGCGTGCATTCCATGTTGAGCCGGCGGTAGCGCATCGAGACCTTGTCGCCGCGCAGGATGCCCATGCGCTTCAGGCAGCGCGTGGTGCCGGTCACGGCGTCCGGCTTCGGAATCGTGAAGACGAGGGCGGATGCCGCGCCGACCAAATTGAAGAATTCCGGTTTGAATTTGCGGTCGGTCTTTGCATAGAGTTCGAGTGAGTAGCTCTTGCCGCGGCAACCGATCGACAGCTCCTTCGCGGCCGGATGCGTCAGATAGACGATATTGGCGGCCTTGAAGTTGACCTTGGCCCCGTCGATCTGGCTGGCGAGCTGCTTGGCGACATCGTCGCAGCGGTCGGCGCGGGCGGGCGACGCCGAAAACGCTGCCAGCGCCAGTGCGCCCGCGAGCAGGACCGATCGGCGAAACTGTCGTCGTGATGTCATCTTGCCCCCTTTGGGCCCATATTGAAGCTTGCGCGGCCGCTTCCTGCAAGAGGGCGCTCGGAATGTCAATCAGAAGCCGAAGATGGTGACGGCGATCGCGAATGTGACCATGCCGATCACACCCAGGAAGGAGGGAATGCCGGCCAGCGCCGCGGCAGGCCAGAGCCAGTTGCTACGCGCCGCGACCGCGATCGCGCAGGCGCCCATCAACGGATAGAGGAAGATCTGTGTGGGCGACTGGTAGAGCCCGGTGCCGGAGAAATTCAGGCCATGCCGCGCCACCGCCGGCATATAGCCCAGCCAGGTCAAGAGCACGACGACGCCGATCGTGATGATCGCCTGCCTGACATAGCCGATTGCCGCCAGGATCAGCGCCGCCAGCGCCAGCACCGGATGTACAGCCATCGTCAGCTTGAGGATCGCGCCGCCGATGCCCGGACCTGGGAATGATGACGTGCTGTCGAGCAGCATCGGCGCGCCGATCAGGCTGTCGAACAGTTCGAGCCCGGCGATGATGATGAGGAGGATACGAAAGCCGAGCAGGCGCGGGGCGGGGGCCGGGGGCAGGATGGTCGGCGCGGTGATCTCGGCCATGGACATGTCGGGGGTGCTCGTATGGTGGACTGCGAGCATTGGTCGGGGGCAGGCCCCGTTGGGTTCAGCGGGACTGTTGCCGGTGCGCGCGCCTGCCTCGCATTTCCATCAGGCGGTGATATATTGATGGCATGAGCAAAGAGCAGGTGAAGGCTGTGCTGGACCGCGTATTGACCTGGCCGAACGAGCGCCAGGAGGACGCCGCGAAGCTGTTGTTGTTGATGGAATCGCAGGACCAAAGCGACTATCGCCTGACCGACGAACAGGTCGAGGAAGTCCGGCGGCGACAGGCAGACCCGAACCCCCGCAGGTTAACGCTCGAAGAGTTCAAAGAACGGCTGAGTCGTCACCTCGGCAAATGAGGATTGTCGTCCGCGAGGCCGCTGCCAGCGATCTCGACGAGATTGTCGACTGGATTTCCAGGGATAATCCCCGCGCGGAGGCCGCATTGGTTCGACGCATTGTTGCGCGCATTGCAACGCCAGGGCTCAGAACAACGGACTGAGCCGTTTAGGAAAGAGGGAGGGGCAATCAATCTGGGCACAGCATGCACAAGATGCTATAAGTCCGTACGATACCTGTCTCAAGCCCTTGGCCGCACCATGTTGGATGAAAAAAGGATACGTGAAATCGCGCAAGAGGTTGCGACCGCTAATCTGACTAGTGCGGCCGTCACCTCCGTTTCGAGTAGCGCCGCCGTCGATTCCGAAGGCCATGATGCGCTTCGAATTACCATCGTAATAAAACCGGGCTCCGCGTCGAAGATTAAGGGTGATGCGACCTTGGACACTCTTGTTGAGATACAAGACCGGCTTCGAGCAGAAGGCGAAGAACGGTTCCCCATAGTGGAGTACGCGACGAAGAAAGAACTCAACGCGAGTGGCGGTTCTTAATCCCAATCATTTGTTTGAGCAGGCCGACAAGCTCATCGCCATCCACGCTGGGCCCCCGCGCCAAGTGGACATTCGACGCGCCATTTCAGCCGCTTACTATGCCACATTCCATGCGACTATTACCGCCGCTGCGGATCAGTTTATTGGCGTAACAAATCGTGACACCAGCCGATATGGTTTGGTGTATCGCAGCGTGAGTCACGCTTGGCTTCGCGACCTCTGTAGGGAGGTTCAAAAGCCGAATCTGATCAATAGGTTTAGGCCTCACGCCCCGGGCAATGGATTTGGGCCTAATATTACCACGTTTGCCGCAGCGGTTGTCGAACTTCAGGAAAAGCGGCACGCCGCTGATTACGACGTGATGATTCGCATGAATAAATCGGATGCGGTCCTTGCTATCAATACTGCAAGGGCAGCGCTAAGACGCTTTAACAAGGCAAGCAAAACAAGACGCATTGCATATCTTAGTCTTTTGCTGTTCCCGCCACGCTAATCAACCCGCTGTAAACGAGAAAACAGATGAACGCCCCCACCGCTTTTCCCCACCCGAAGCCCGTTCCGCCCTACAAGCACACGCCGCTGTTTCCGCTGGGGGCGGATACCACGCCCTACAAGAAGATCACGGCGGATGGCGTGCGGATCGAGAAGGTGCTCGGCAAGGACATGCTGGTGGTGTCGCGCGAGGCGCTGCGGGCGCTGTCGGAGGCCGCCTTCGGCGACATCAATCATTATCTCCGCCCCGGCCATCTAAAGCAGCTGGCCAACATCCTCGAGGACAAGGAAGCCAGCGACAACGACAAGTTCGTGGCTTTCGATTTCCTCAAGAACGCCAATATCGCCGCCGGCGGCGTGCTGCCGATGTGCCAGGACACGGGTACGGCGATCATCATGGGCAAGAAGGGCGCCCGTGTGATCACCGATGGCGACGACGAGGCGGCGCTTAGTGAAGGCGCGCGCGACGCGTATCTGCGCCGTAACCTGCGCTATTCGCAGGTGGCGCCGATCTCGATGTATGAGGAAAAGAACACCGCCAACAACATGCCGGCGCAGTGCGAGATCTACGCCGAAGGCGATGACGCCTACAAGTTCATGTTCATGGCCAAGGGCGGCGGCAGCGCCAACAAGAGCTTTCTGTTCCAGGCGACACCATCGGTGCTGACCCGGGAGCGCCTGCTGGCGTTCCTGAAGGAGAAGGTGCTCACCCTCGGCACGGCAGCGTGCCCGCCCTATCATCTGGCGATCGTCATCGGCGGCACCTCGGCCGAGCTTTGCATGAAGACGGTGAAGCTGGCGTCCGCGCGCTATCTCGATGCGCTGCCCACGCACGGTTCAGCCGACGGCAACGCCTTCCGCGATCTGGAGATGGAGCAGGAGATACTCAAGATGACGCAGTCGCTTGGCGTCGGCGCGCAGTTCGGCGGCAAGTATTTCTGCCACGACGTGCGCGTGATCCGGATGCCGCGTCACGGCGCGTCGCTGCCCATCGGCCTCGGCGTGTCCTGCTCAGCCGACCGCCAGGTGCTCGGCAAAATTACAAAAGACGGCGTCTATCTCGAGGAGCTCGAGCATAACCCCGCGCAATATCTTCCGGCGGTGGAGCAGGCGCTCGGCGGCGAGGTGGTCAAGA
>JACDAG010000789.1 GCA_013695565.1 Bradyrhizobium sp. | reverse complement strand
CGCCCAAACTACGGGCTACGCCGCGCGCCTGTTCGTAGAGCGCCATCGTGCCGGTGTCGGGTTCCCACACCGGCCGGGTCACGCCGCGGGTGACCTTGAACGTGACGTCATTGCTGATTCCGGAAAGTGCGAGCATCCGGTCGACGCCGCGATCGAGGTCGGCCTGCCGCTTGGCCATGCTGAGCGCCTCGCCGCTGCAGGTGGTGGCGACGCAGTTGACCCACTGGCCGCCATGCACGATGCCGACCGAGAACGTGCAATCCTCTGACGTCATGGCGTCGATGGCGATAATCTGGCGTGCCATCTCGCGGATCGCGGAACGGCCAGATGAGAGCGTGGCGCCGGCATGGCTCGGCTTGCCGACGGCCTCGAGATTGAACCGGGCAATCGCATATCGCCCGGTAACCACGCCGTTGTTGGCGCGACCCGGCTCCGGCACCAGCACAAATTTGTTGCGGGCGGCCTCGGCCTCGATGATGTCGCGCGTCGATGGCGTGCCGACCTCTTCGTCCGGCGTGAACAGCACCGTGATCGGCAGCGGCGTCGTGAACGAGGCGCGCGCCAGTTGGCGGATCGCTTCCAGGCTGAGGTAGTTGCCGCCCTTCATGTCGAAGATGCCGGGGCCGTAGCATTTGTTGCCCTCGCGCCGCCACGCCAGCTTTTCCAGCGTACCGACAGGATGGACAGTGTCGAGATGGCCCGCGATCAGGATACCCGGCTCGCCCTGCTTCTGGTGGGGGAAGCGCCCGCGGACGCAGCCGGCAAAACCCTGCCGCCCGGCGATGCGCTCGATGGTCGCACCCATGATGGCCATTTCGCGCGCTGCAACATCGAGCATCCGATCGACCGCACCGGCGTCCCAGGTCGGGCTTTCGCATTCCACCCAGCTCCGCAGCCCCTGCAGCATGGTTTCGGAATCAAAGGGAAGGTTGGCTGGATTCATCTGGATTCTCCCGGTTCGGCCGGAATGTTTGGGCTCGGTGCCGATGGCCCGTACGAGAGGGATCGCCGGCGAATTTGTAAAGCAAAATCATGCTGCCCTCAGACTTTCGCAGCGCCGGAACGCAAGGACGGCCATTCTGGCATCATTCTTGATTGTAGAATTTGCGAGTGATGCGTGTTGGCGGAGTCCTACTTTGCATAGGGTTGTTTTCGAGATTTGTGTCCGGACCCTCCGGTGGACCGGAACTGGGCCAATTCATCCGGCGGGCGACGGCAAGCCGGCGGTGGAAGGACCAGTCCGGATGGCTGACCTGACTATCCCGCCCGACGCCGGCGTCGCAAAATGTCGTCCGGTCAAAAGAGTGTTGTGAAGCCGGATATCGACCCTATAGTCCGGTGACAAACCGGGGAGGGGCCCGAAAAAGATCAATCATTCGGGCGTCAAGACGACAACGGAGATGAAGGAATGAACGCGTTCAGAAAAGCAATTCTTGCCGCGACTTGCGTTGGCAGCCTGTTGGCTGTGGCAGCGCCAGCGACGGCCCAGACTACCTTGCGTGCCGTCATGCACTCCGATCTGAAGATACTGGATCCGATCTGGACCACGGCCTACATCGTCCGCAACCATGGTTACATGATCTACGACACGCTTCTCGCACAGGATGAAAAGGGCGAGATCAAGCCGCAGATGGTGGAGAAGTACGAGGCCGCAGCGGACGGCAAGAGCTACACCTTCACGCTGCGCGACGGCCTGTTGTGGCACGACGGCAAGCCGGTGACGTCGGAAGACTGCATCGCGTCGATCAAGCGCTGGGCGGTCAAGGACTCGCTCGGCCAGAAGATGATGACCTTCGTCGACACGATCGACGCGGTCGATGCCAAGACTTTCACCATCAAGCTCAAGGAATCGACAGGTCTCGTGCTGCTCGGCCTCTCGAAGCCTTCGTCGAACGTGCCGTTCATGATGCCGAAGCGTGTCGCCGAAACGGACCCCAACAAACAGATTGAGGATTTTACGGGATCGGGACCCTTCGTCTTCGCCAAGGATGAGTGGAAACCCGGCGACAAGACCGTTTACGTCAAGTTCGACAAGTACAAGCCGCGCAGCGAGCCGGCCTCGGGTCTTGCCGGCGGCAAGGTCGTCAAGGTGGACCGCGTCGAGTGGCGCGCCATTTCCGACGCGCAGCAAGCAGTCAACGCGCTGCAAAAGGGCGAGATCGACTACATCGAGCAGCCCAGCCACGATCTCCTGGGCACCTTGAAGAAGGATGCCAACATCGCAATCGTCGAGGTGCCGCAGATCAAGGCGCAGTACGTCTTCCGTCCGAACCATTTGCACAAGCCGTTCGACAACCCGAAGGTCCGCCAGGCGCTGTGGTACGCCTTCAATCAGGAAGACTTCCTGATGGCGACCATCGGTGACGAGAACTACATCAAGGCGTGCAAGGCGCTGTTCGTCTGCGACACCACGTTCGGGACGACCAAGGGAACGGATGCCATTCTCACCTCCAACGCCAAGAAGTCGCAGGAACTGCTGAAGGAGGCGGGCTATGACGGCACGCCCGTGCTGCTGATGCACTCCACCGACCTGAAAGCTCTGACCAACCTTGCGCCGGTAGCGAAATCACTGATGGAAAAAGGTGGCTTCAAGGTCGACATGCAGTCGATGGACTGGCAGACCCTGGTGGCGCGCCGCGCCAAGAAGGATCCGCCGAGCGCCGGCGGCTGGAATGCCTTCCTGACCGCCTGGGTCGTGGCCGACGTGATGAACCCGGTCTCCGCCGCCTATGTGAATTCGGGCTGCGAGAAGGCTTCGTTCGGATGGCCCTGCGATCCGGATATGGAGAAGCTACGCGACGATTTCGCGCGCACATCCGATCTGGCGAAGCAGAAAGAGATCGCGGAAGCGGTCCAGAAGCGCAATATTGAGATCACGGCCATGATCCCGGTCGGTGAATACATCCAGCCGATCGCCATTCGCAAGAACGTCAAGGGGCTCTTGATGGCGCCGGTCCCGGTGCATTGGAACATCGAAGTCACGAAGTGACGTAAAGGCCGCGGGCGGCTTCCCGCCGCCCGCTTCGTTCGGGGATCGACCTATGTACGGCTACTTCTTCCGGCGATTGCTCGGCACGGTCCCCGTGATGCTGGTGGTTGCGGTCTTCATCTTCCTGATGCTGCGGCTGACCCCGTCCGACCCGGCGGCAGTCATCGCCGGCGACAACGCCACCACCGAACAGGTGGCGCAGATACGCACCCAACTCGGCCTCGACCGGCCGATGATCGAGCAGTTCTTGATCTGGTCGGGCAGGGTGCTGACCGGCAATTTCGGCGAAAGCTTCTTCTTCAAGAAGACTGTGGCCGCGCTGATCAGCGAACGCATCGAGCCGACCCTGTCGCTCGCCTTGTTCACGATCCTGATTGCGGTGTTTGTCGCTGTTCCGCTCGGCGTGCTGGCGGCGCACCGGCACGGTTCGTGGATCGACCGCATCGTGATGGGTTTTTCGGTGCTCGGCTTTTCCGTGCCCGTGTTCGTGATCGGCTACCTCCTGATCTATTTGTTCGCGGTCTATTTGAACTGGCTGCCA